>NZ_JBNCLD010000024.1:85182-86327 GCF_049844505.1 Micromonospora sp. DT229
GTGTTGCGGAACTGGATCCGTCAAGCCGAGGCCGACGCCGGTGAGCGCACCGACCGGCCGACCGGCGAGATGGTGGAGGAGAACCGGCGACTCCGTAAGGAAGTCGCTGAGTTGCGGCGGGCGAACGAGATTCTGAGGGCTGCGAGCGCGTATTTCGCGGCGGAGCTCGACCCGACCCGGCGACGGTCATGAGGTTCATCGGTGAACACCGTGACCAGTTCGCGGTCGCGCTCCTGCTACGGGTCCTCAACATCGGCGCCTCGACCTACTACGCGTGGGTGAAGCAGGCCGAACAGCCCTGTGACCGGGACGTGGTCGACCTGGGGCTGATCTCCAACATCTACGAGATCTGGGAGACCTCGGGGCGCACCTACGGCGCGGACCGGGTCCACCGGCAGCTACGCCGTGACGGCATCCGCGTGGGCCGCAAGCGCGTCGAGCGGTTGATGACGCAGCAGGGCTGGCAGGGCGCGTTCCTGCGTCGAGGCTGGCGCGGCGGCTCCACGAAGCAGGACCCCCGGCACACGCCGGCGCCGGACCTGGTCAACCGACAGTTCACCGCCGACAGGCCGAACCGGCTCTGGGTCGCCGACGCCACCCGCATCCCCTGCGGGCAGGGCGTGTTCTGGCTCGCCGCGGTCCGTGACGCGTTCTCCCGCCGGATTGTCGGCTGGAAGACCTCCGACCGCTGCGACACCGACCTGATCCTCGCCGCCCTCGAATACGGCATCTGGTCCCGCGACGTCCGCGACGGCCAGTTGATCCACCACTCGGACCGCGGGTCGAACTACACGTCGTTCCGCTTCACCGAACGCTTACAGGACAACGGGATCCTGCCCTCGATGGGCTCCGTCGGTGACTCCTACGACAACGCCCTCATGGAGAACTTCTGGTCCACCCTGAAGATCGAACTCGTCTACCGCACCTCATGGCGGACCCGCGACGAAGCCGAAAACGCGATCTTCGCCTACATAGACGGCTGGTACAACACCCGCCGCATCCAGAAGGAACTGGGCTACCTCAGCCCGAACGAGTACGAGACCGCCTGGCACACCCGCCAAACAGAGCCAGCCGAACCAACTATCGCCACCCCTGCACCAGTCGGCAGCAGGTAACCACCGCTCCATCAAAGCGGGGGGAACTCA
>NZ_JBNCLD010000025.1:0-79131 GCF_049844505.1 Micromonospora sp. DT229
CTATTCCCGCAGGTCAACCAGCAAGGTAGCGTGAGATCAACTTATCGACCCTGTCCGTCAAGCCGGGTCAACCCCAGCGTTTCTACGACTGGGCCTGGCTCGACGATGTCACCACCGACGCAGACCCTGACGACGGCGGCCGACACAGCCTCCTGATCAGACGCAACACCACGACCGGAGAACTGGCCTTCTACCGCTGCTGGACCCCGCGACCGACCACCCTCGCCCAACTCGTCCGGGTCGCCGGGATCCGTTGGACCGTCGAAGAAGCATTCCAGACCGCCAAGGGTCAGGTCGGCCTCGACCAGCACCAGGTCCGCCGCTGGGACTCCTGGCACCGCTTCACCACCCTCGCCCTGGCCGCCCTCGCCGTCCTGGCGATCTGCGCCGCCGACGCCGCCAACGAGTCCGACGACGCTACCGGGCCCAGCTTGATCCCACTGACCGTCAACGAGGTCCGCCGCTTGATCAACACACTGATCATCCGGCCGGTCCGCGACATCGCCCACCGACTGCGCTGGTCACAGTGGCGACGCCGCCATCAAGCCCGAGCCCGACGAGCCCACTACAAACGACGACTCACACTCTCACTTCAACCATGAGCCCGAACGGCGGCTGCCGTACTAGTACTCCAGCCGCACTTGCCTGACCTGAAGTTTTGGCAGCTCGTCGGCTTGATCGCCGCCTGGCGGAACCGGGCCATGTAACTGCGCACGTCGATGCTATTCGTGCCATGGATCAGGGGATCGCACTGTCTGTCTGTTGTGGCCACTTGTGGGGCGGGCAGGCTGCCGTGCTTGTGTTGATCGATGAAATCGTGGGCTGGCGGGCAGGGTTGGATGATCTGCTGGCACGGTTCGCGCACCGGTTCGGGCGGGCAGAGCCGCGCCGGCAGGCGCTGCGCTATCTGGTGGGGTTGCTGTCGCCGCTGGCGAGCAAGAACGGCTGGACCTTGGCCGAAGCGGCTGGCGACACCACGCCGGACCGGATGCAACGGCTGCTTAACAGGTCCGCGTGGGACCCGGACGCTGTTCGCGACGACCTGCTCGCCTACGTGTCCGAGCATCTCGGCCACGACGATGGGGTGCTGGTCGTCGATGAGACCGGGTTCCTGAAGAAGGGGATCAAGTCGGCCGGGGTGCAGCGTCAGTACTCCGGCACCGCCGGACGGACGGAGAACTGCCAGCTCGGGGTGTTCCTCGCCTACGCCAGCCCCGCCGGGCGCACCCTGATCGACCGCGAGTTGTATCTACCCCGCGGCTGGTGCGACGACCCCGCCCGCCGCGCCGAGGCCGGCATCGCGGCGGGTGTCGGGTTCGCCACGAAACCCGCCCTTGGGCTGCGGATGCTCGAACGCGCCATCGCCGCCGGCCTGCCGGCGAGGTGGGTCACCGCGGACGAGGCATACGGCCAGGACTCCAAGTTCCGGACCTGGCTGCAGCAACACAGGATCGGCTACGTCCTCGCCGTGCCCCGCAACCAACGGATCCCCACCACAGTGGGAAACTCCCGCCCCGACGTCCTCGCCACCAACGCGCCAGCCCTGGCCTGGAAACGCCGCAGCTGCGGCGACGGCGCCAAAGGACCACGACTCTACGACTGGGCCGTGGCCTCCCTACCCGGCACCACCGACGGATACGGCCACTGGCTGCTGATCCGCCGCAGCATCACCGACCCCACCGACCTGGCCTACTACCTGTGCTTCGGGCCTGCCGGCACCCCGGACGAGGACCTGATCCGCATCGCCGGCACCCGATGGGCGATCGAGGAGTGCTTCCAAACCGCCAAGACCGAGGTCGGTCTGGACCACTACCAGGTCCGCCGCTACGACGCCTGGTACCGCCACATAACCCTCGTTCTGTGCGCCCACGCCTACCTCGCCGTCACCGCCGCACAGGCGAAAAAGGGGGCACCGAATCTGACGATGGCCTCATTCCGCTCACCCTCGGCGAGGTCCGACGTCTCCTGGCACACCTGATCACCACCACCCGACCGTTCGACCACATACATCGATGGTCACGATGGCGCCGCCGACACCAGTACCGCGCCAGAACAGCCCACTACCAGCGAAGACTACGACTCCACCAAGTACGGCTGGAGTACTAGGCGTAGACGTCGCCGCCCAACTCGCCAGCGATCCACGTCTGCGGGTCGTCGTGCTTCCAGCCGCGGCGAAACCAGTCGAGCACGGTCGCGTCAGGCACGGTGACCACCCGCTTGCTGAACGGAGATTCCTCCCGCCACCGGCAGACGAAGTACACGCGGTTGACTCTAGGGACCGGGCTCGATCCCGCAGTCGGGTGGGCATCCGCGGTCGGCGTTACCCGGTGAGCCTCATTCTCGCCTGTCCGTGGGTGCGGTCAGATGTCGTCTGCGGCAAGAAGGACCGGGTTGATCTCGACCAGCGCATCGAGCAGGTGAGCAGCGCCCCGGCGGAGCGACGGATCGCCCTGCTCGATCATCGCGTCGCAGGTGTGTACTGCGGTGTCTCGTCGGCTGGCATAGATCATGAACACGTCGCAGACTGCGGTGTACAGCCAGTCGGCATGGTTGGCGTCGGCGTCGGCCAGGGCTCGCGCGACCGCCGCCAGGCCGGGCGCATCCATCCGCCGCAGCAGGGCCTCTGCGGTCGTGCGGGTGACGCCGGTGTCGTCGGCGTCGAGCAGGAGCCGCTGCAGTGGCTCACGGGTCTCTGCCATCTCCACGAAGCTCGCCATGGCCTGCCCGGCATCGGCGCGGTCCCGGTAGTCTGCGCTGCTGGCCAACTGCACCAGCGCTGCGACCACGGTCCGGCGCACCTCCCTGTTCATGGGCGCCATCATGCAGTGCCCGACGACGGATCGCCCACATGCACCTCGTCCGCCACACCGGGATGACGGGAGAGCGTGGAGCGGCGGCGCTACCGGGAGCGATACCGCCGGCACGGGCAGGGCGCGGGAATCGGCTCGTCTCGGAAGTCTCGGTGTGATCGCGGATCCGGTGCGTTCAGCGTGGTCGTTGCGCGAGGACGAGCCGGCACCGTGGGTTGCCGTCGCGGCGCTGTCCCAGGGCGGTCAAGGCGACCGTCGTCACGGTGAAGCCGGCCGCTGTCAGGTCATCGCGGACTGCGGGCAGCGGGTTGGTGCGGTAGTACATGACGAACGGGGGTCGCCACACGGTGTTGCGTACCCGCATGGCCAGGTCGAAGCCGAGCGCGGCCCAGTGCGCGGTCGAGGTCAGCGGCGGCGGTGCACCGATCGGGAGGGCGAAGATCCCGCCGGGCCGCAGCGCGCGGTGGACGTCCGTGAAGAGAGCCGGTCGCTCGGCGGGCAGAAAGTGCCCGAGCGCTCCGAAGCTGACGGCCAGGCTGAAGCCTCCGGTGAATGGCAAGGCACGAGCATCGGCCTGAACCCACGTGGCGTCCGGGTGAGCGCTGCGCGCCTGGGCGAGCATGCCGGCGCTGAAGTCCACACCCGTGATGCCTGCTCGGCACACGGATTTGAGCACCCCCATGCCCGCCCCGGTACCGCAGCACACGTCCAGCCCATGGTCGAAGGGCCCGGCCAAGGGTACCTGCCCGGGCCCTGCGGGGCGCCCTCTGCCGGAGTAGCAGGGCCGCTGGTCGGGGCGTATGGCGGCGGTGAGTTCGTCGGCGCACAGTGGCGATCAGGTCGCGTCGATGCTGCCCAGCAGGGTCGCCACAGCAGCCTCCGAGGGTGTCTGCACCGTTCGGTGTGGGGCCGACGGGCTGACCCACACCAAATCGGCGCCAGCGGTCAGCGGTCCACCGCCATCGACGTGTTGACCAGATCGAGCAGTTGACGGGGAGTCTCCGCCGGGAGAATCTCCTCGTCGTCCATCACCACCCCGTACTCAGCACGGAGACGACCGGCTATCTCCAACATTGCAACGGAGTCATAACCCATCGCCGCGAAGGGCACCTCGAGAGCGTCGTCCCGCAGGTTCGACTCCTCCTCACCGGCGCATTCCTTCAAAAGCCGGGCCAGATCCGCGATCGTGAACGTGCTCATGCTTCCACTCCTTCCGTTCCGCCGCTTCCGCTCAATCTCGGTCGGTGTCGTCTTGCCCACCGCGCAACACCATCGCGGAGTTGAACCCGCCATGGCCACGAGCCACGACCAGAGCCGTGGTGAGCGATTGTCGGCGGGCCTGGGTAACCAGGTCGATCTCGTACTCGGGCACCGGGCTGGAGACGTTGATCGTGGGTGGGATGACCCCGTGTCGCAGCGCCAGCAGCGCGGTGGCCACGTCGAGGGCCGCCCCGCCTGCCCCGAGCCGCCCCGTCATCGTCTTCGGCACGGTCACCGGTACGCCATGCGGTCCGAAGATCGTCCGCAACGTCGCCGCCTCCAAACGGTCCCGCTCCGGGACGCCGGCGCCGTCAGCGAAGACGACGTCGATGTCAGCAGCGGCCAACCCGGCATCGGCGAGAGCGTCCTCGATGGCACGGCGCAGCGCCGGTGGCCGCGCCGAACCGGGCGGCGGATCGAAGGTTGCCGCGTATCCCGCCACCTCGCCGTACCAGGAGCGCACGCCGCGGGCCCGTGCAGCGGTCGCGGATTCCAGGACGAGCAGCGCGCCGCCGTCTCCAGGCACGTACCCCGAAGCATCCGCATCGAAGGGCAGGTACGCCCTGGCGGGCTCCTCAGCCCGGCTGACCTGCCCGGTCGCCAACTGCGCGACCCAGCCCCACGGGCACGGTGAGCCGTCAAGTGCCCCGCAGACCATCGCCGCCGTCCCGTCCCGAACCCGCCGTCGGGCCTGTGCGACCGCGTCGAGACCCCCCGCCTGGTCGGCGACCAGGACGCCGTTCGGCCCGCGCAGGCCATGCCGGATCGAGATCTGCCCGGTGTTGACCGCGTAGAACCAGGCGAACGACTGGTACGCGCTCACGTGCTCGGGACCCTTGCTCCACAGTTTTTCCAACTCGCGCTGGCCGAACTCGAAGCCACCGGCGGTGCTGGCGGTCACCACGCCGATGCCGTACTCGGACAGGGCGGGCAGGTCCATGGCGGCGTCCCGCAGCGCCCACTCGGCGGCGACCAGGGAGAGTCGGGTCACCCCGTCGGTCTGCGGCAGCAGCCGGCCCGGCAGGTGATCACCGGCCCGGAAGCCGCTGATCTCACCGGCGAGCCGGCTCGAGTACCCACCCGGGTCGAAAGCGGTGATCGGGCCGATCGCACCCCGCCCGGCGATGGTGTTAGCCCAGTGCAGCTCCGTGCCCAGTCCGGTGGGGGCGAGCACACCGATTCCGGTCACGACGGTCGCGGTCATGACACCCGCCGGTCGGGCCGGGCGATGACCATGGCGCTCTGAAATCCACCGAACCCGCTGCCGACCGTCAGGACGGTGTCGATCCGGTGCTCACGCGGCACGACCGGGACATAGTCCAGGTCGCAGTCCGGATCCGCCTCGTGCAGGTTGGCCGTGGGCGGAACGATCCCGTACCGCATCGCCAGCACGCACGCGGCGATCTCCAGCGAGCCGATGGCCCCGAGCGAGTGCCCGATCATCGACTTGATCGAGCTCACCGGCGTTCGATACGCCCGTTCCCGAAGGACGCGCTTGAAGGCGGCCGTCTCGTGCCGGTCGTTCTGCAGGGTGCCCGAGCCGTGGGCGTTGATGTAGTTGATGTCTGCCGGGGCGACTCGGGCCCGGTCCATGGAGACTCGAATCGCCTCCGCCATCTCGATGCCGTCCGGCCGCAGGCCGGTCATGTGGTAGGCGTTGGCACGGGTGGCGAAGCCCGCGATCTCGGCGTAGATGTGTGCGCCCCGTCGCCGGGCGTGCTCCAGGTCCTCCAGGACGAACATTGCCGCACCCTCGCCGAGCACGAATCCGTTGCGGGTCCGGTCAAACGGCCGAGAAGCGGTGGTCGGCTCGTCGTTACGTGGTGTGGTGGCCCGGATCGCGTCGAAGCAGGCCACCGTGATCGGCGAGATCGGTGCGTCGGTGGCACCGGCCACCATCACATCTGCGGTGCCCTCGGCGATCAACTCGACGGCGTGGCCAACCGCGTCGAGCCCGGAGGTGCAGCCGGTAGAGACCACCGAGACCGGTCCCTCCGCACCGACGATCCAAGCCACCTCGGTGGCCAGGGAACTCGGCACCAGGTAATTGAAGAGATGCCGAACCGCGTACTCCTCGGATACTCGCCAGCTGCGACCACCGTCGCTGACGGTGACGTACTCCTCCTCCAAGCCCATGGTGCAGCCGACGGCCGTACCGACCGCCACCCCGGTACGCGCCGGTTCGAGTCTCCCGAGGTCCAAACCACTGCTGTCGAGGCTCTCCCGGGCACTCACCATCGCGAGTTGGGCCGCCCGGTCGGTGCGGCGGATCTGTTGTGGGGAAAGCCCTTCCTCGGCCGGATCGAAGTCGCACTCGGCCGCTACCTGCGATCGGAACGGCGAGGGGTCGAAGAAAGTGATCCGACGAGTCGCCGTACGACCGGTGGAGATCACATCCCAGAACTGCTTGGCGCCGATACCGCCCGGTGCGACAACCCCGATGCCGGTCACCACGACACGACGTTTCATTCCCACTGACCTCGCAAGGGTGTGATGGCTTACCGCACCTTGAAGGACTGCCGAGGGGCGTACATGTTGGCCTCGTTGGTGCAGCGGCTACGGATCTCCTTGGCGTGCTGCTGGAAGTCCGGGTGTTGCACCGCGTTGCGCCAAGACTCGACGTCGGTCCAGAGTGCGATGTTGACGTAGCGGTTCTGCTTGTCCGCATCGATGTGCCGGCAGAGGGTGTATTGGATGAAGCCGGGCTGCCGAGCCATGAACTCGGAGATGTCCGCGAAGACCCGTTCGAACTCGTCCGCCGCGCTGTGCACGTCGAAGGTGTTGACGAAGGTGACCGTCCCGCTGGCCGTCGCGTCGTACCGCTGGGCATTCGACATCAGCGCTGCTCCTCCTGGGTTCGGCGGGACCACCTCCGGTCCCGCTACGGCAACGCTGCCGGACGGTTCTAGTGCCTTGCTCGACTCTGGCTCGGCTGTAGACGGGCTCACCCGACGGCGCGGGGCGATACTCACGTAACGCTGGCCCCGCCGTCCACGGCCAGCACGGTGCCGGTCGCGAAGTCCGCCTCGGGCGCGGTCAGCTGTCGCACCCACCAAGCGATCTCCTCCGGTCGGCCGACCCGGCGGAGCGGGGTGACGGTCTTCATCCACTCCAGGAATCCGGCGTACTCCCCCGGCGTGGCACCGGCGCGGATGCCCATCCCGGTCTCCACCACACCGGGCGCGACCGCCACGACCCGGATGCCGAGCGGTGCGAGCTCCACCGCCCATGTCCTGGTGAGGAAGTCCAGGGCGACCTTGCTGGCACCGTAGACCGAGAAGTTGGGCCAGGCCCGGCGGCCGAGCGAACCGGCACTACTGATGTTGACCACCGTGCCGCGCGTTTCGGCCAGCGCCGGGATCGCCTGCCGGGTCAACATCATCGGGGCCAGCAGGTTCACCTCCAGCCCGTCGAGCGCGACCTGCCGGTCCAACTGCTCCAACGGTGCCGGCCTACCCGACGAGGCGTTGTTGACTAGGACGTCGATCCGGCCGAACTCACGCAACGCGGTCTTCACGATCAGTTCGGGGGCGTCCGGAGCACAGATGTCGGCGGTCAGTCGGCTGATGCCCGGGTACCCGTCGGCGGTCTCCACGAGCGTTCGCTCGGTTCGTCCCACCACCAGCACCCGGTCACCACCGTTGGCGTACGCCCGGGCGGTGGCCCGGCCGATACCGGTGCCGCCGCCGGTGATCACGACCGCCCGGACCGCGGAATCGTTCCTCGAATCGTTCACGGCCGGAACGCTAGGCCCTGGCGCTCGAAGCGGAGTCAACGGCGACCGGCACGATGCTTGCTCACCGCTGGTCGTCGCGGGTCACCACCCGTTCGCGGACCTTGAGCTCGCCGTCCACGCGTACCAGGACGTCCTCGCAGACGCACATTGCGTGCACCACCGACTCGCCACCCTGCACGGTACGCACGACCAGCACGTACGACCGCACCCGCAGCTCGCCGCCGGGCTGTGGGGCCACCGACATCATGGAGTGGCACCGGCGGTACCTGACGCCTTGCGCGGCCAGAGTCTCTGCCACCTTGAGCAGCCCGGTGTGGAGGGCGGCGCGTCCTCGGATCGGCTCCGGCACCTTGGGCGGGGAGACCATGCTGACGTCTTCGGTGAAGGTCTCCGCCACCTCGTCCGCGGCTCCCTCGTCGAGCAGCCAGATGTGGTGGGCGTAGAACTGCTGCACCTCCGCGTAGAGGTCCGCGAAGGTCGCCTGATCGAGCTGTGCGGTCATGGTGCTCCCGTCCGAGACGTCGCGCGGTTGCCGGTGTGTTCCACCGCGGCACGCTGACACGCGCCCGTTGAGCCTGGCTCGACTCACGATCGGATGCCCGTGATGGAGCGAGGCTGTACCGGGTCTCGAAGCGGTGCGGCGAGCATTCCCGCGACGTGTCGTCCTCGAACCGGGAGTCACCTGTGCGCATCATCGACCTTTCCGCACCCGTCGACGCCGCCGGCTACGAACCTGATCCGGTCAGGCACGAAGTTCTCAGTCCGCGCGACGGTGCGCTGCACATGAGCCACGAGATGCGCGAACATTTCGGCATCGAGTTCGACCCGGATGTCCTGCCGGACGGCGAATTCCTGTCCCTCGACCGGATCTCGTTGACCACGCACACCGGCACGCATGTGGACGCGCCGTCGCACTACGGGTCGGTGGCCGCGTACAGCGACGGACGGCCCCGACATATCGATGAGATGCCGCTGGACTGGTTCTACCGGCCCGGCGTGGTGCTCGACCTGACCGACACCGGGACCGGAACGATCAACGCCGCCC
Source organism: Micromonospora sp. DT229 (assembly GCF_049844505.1). NCBI lineage: Bacteria > Bacillati > Actinomycetota > Actinomycetes > Micromonosporales > Micromonosporaceae > Micromonospora > Micromonospora sp. DT229. The sequence continues at coordinate 8,852 of NZ_JBNCLD010000025.1, forward strand.
GCCTGGAAGAGGAGTTCGTGCGGATCGGCCACGTGCCCGCCCCGATGGAGATCGTGCTGCTGCACACCGGCGCGGACCGGTTGGCCGGCACCCCGGACTACTTCACCACCTTCGCCGGACTGGACGGCACCGCCGTTCACGCGCTGCTCGATCTCGGTGTCCGGGTGATCGGGACCGACGCCTTCAGTCTCGACGCACCGTTCGGGTACATCATCGAGCAGTACCAGCGCACGGGCGACCGGTCGGTGCTGTGGCCGGCCCATTTCGCCGGCCGCCTGCGCGAATACTGCCAGATCGAACGCCTGGCCAACCTCGGCTCACTGCCCCGGCCGTACGGATTCACCGTCTCCTGCCTGCCGGTGCGGATCACCGGGGCCGGCGCCGGCTGGGCCCGCGCCGTCGCCCTCGTGGAGGACTGAACCGCGCCGGTCGCCGCTCGTCCAGCCAGGCTCCACAGGTATTCGAGCGCAGCCCGTGAGCCTCGAAGCGAACCGTCACACAACCCGGAGGTGCTCGACCGTGCCGACTCCGCAACAGGACACCATCCGACACACCATGACCGTCAGCGCCCCCGTAAGCCTCGTGTACGACCTGGTCGCGGGGCTTCAGCGGTGGCCCGAGTTCCACGGCCCGTCCGTGCACGCGGAGCCACTGGGCCAGCGGGACGGCCGCGACTCCTTCCAGCACTGGTGGGTGATCGACGACCACACCGTACGGTCTTGGACCGGGTACTGGCGCTTCGACCGGAACGCCCTGCGGATCAGCTACGAATTCGAACCCGAGGAGCCCGACGCGGCACCGTCGCGGGGCCAGTTCGCATTCCTTGCGCTCTCCGACACCAGCACGGAGATCCGGGCCGAGCAGACGGCCTCCGGGCCGGGTGACTTCCCGACGGACCGGGCCGACCAGGAGCTCCGCGAGTTGCTCGAACGGTTCCGCTACGCGGCCGAGCAGGCCGAACTGCTGAACGACCTGGTCGTCGACTTCGAGGACCCACTGTTCGTGGCTGCGCCGCCCGACGACGCGTACCGCTACCTGTACGAGGCGGACAAGTGGCCCGAGCGCATCCCGCACGTCTCCCGCCTGGTACTGGAGGAGCCGACCCCGAACGTCCAGTTCTTCGACATGGACACCCTCACGTCGGACGGCTCGGCGCACACCACCCGTTCGGTACGGGTGTGTCTGCCCGGCACCCTGATCGTCTACAAGCAGATTCATCTGCCGAAGCTGCTCGACGGCCACACCGGACATTGGCGTTTCACGACCACCCGGGAAGGCACCGTCCTGGCGTCGCGGCACACCGCCACGATCAAGCCCGAGGCGCTGTCGATCCTGGGCCCTGGCACGACCGTGCTCGACGCCCGCCGGTACCTGCGCCGGGTACTCAGCAGCAACAGCATGAGCAACCTGCGGCTGGCGAAGGCGTACGCGGAGGAGCGCGTCCGTGACTGACCGGCCGACCCGGGAGGAGAGCCTGGCCGGGACAGCCGTGTACACACCGCAGTGGCTCGCCGAGTACGACCAGGCGGTGCTCGGCGACATCTGCCGGCGGGTCTGGTGTTGCGACCGCTCGGTCATGCTCGACTGGTACGACCGCCACATCGGCGACCGGCACGTCGATGTTGGTCCGGGCACCGGCTTCTTCCTCGACAACTGCCGGCACCGGACGCCCCGGCCGCGGATCGCCCTGGTGGACCTCAATCCGACGGTGCTGGCGGAGGCGGCCGGGCGGCTGCGTCGCTTCGAACCGGTGACCCTCGAAAGGGACGTGCTGGCCCCGTTCGATGTCGGGGCCGAACGGTTCGACTCGGCGGGCCTGAACTTCCTGCTGCACTGCCTGCCGGGCGGGATGGCGTACAAGGCCCAGGTGCTCGACCACGTGCGGACGCACATCGAGCCGGGAGGCTGGATCTTCGGCAGCACGGTACTCGCGGAAGGTGTGACACACACACCGGCGGCGAGCCGGCTGCTGGCGACGCTCAACGACAGCGGCACCTTCAGCAACCGGACCGATTCCCTGACCGACCTGCGGGCCGAGTTGGCGGCGCGGTTCGCCGACTTCCAGATCGTGGTGCACGGATCCGTGGCCCTGTTCCGGGCTCGTAACTGAGTCACCCTGCGGCACGCCCACGGTCGACGGCCCGAAACTTTCGGGAATTGCGCTGGAAGTTTCATGTGAAGATTGGCGACCAAATTGCTACTGTCGCCCGACCCGGCTGATTGGAGGGCAATCGTGAGAATTCTGGTAACTGGCGCAACTGGCACCATCGGCCGCCAAGTGGTCGACCGACTGCTGGCCTCCGAGGCGCGTGTTCGGGCCCTGACCAGGCGGCCGGACAGTGCGGGCCTGCCGTCCGGCGTCGAGGTCGTCGGCGGCGACCTCGAACGCCCGGAGACCGTGGAACCGACGCTCGTCGGCGTCGACAGCCTCTACCTGCTGGCGGAAGGCGACACCGAACAGGTGGTCGAGTTGGCCCGCATGGCCGGAGTGCGGCACATCGTCGTCCTCTCCTCGGCGACCGCCGCCATCGAGGATGACGCGAACGGCAGGCACCACCGAGCCGCAGAACTCGCGGTGGAGAATTCCGGCCTCGCCTGGACACACCTGCGGCCGGGCATGTTTGCCAGCAACCTGCTGGACTGGTCAGACGCCATCCGTACCGAGGGCGTGGTGCGGGCACCGTACGACGCGGCCCGGCAGGCACCGGTGCACGAGGCGGACGTCGCCGAGATCGCCGCGGCGGCACTGCTCGGCCAGGGGCAGCAGGGGAACATCTACACCCTCTCCGGGCCGGAGAGCCTCACCAAGTCCGAGCAGGTTGCCGAGATCGGGCGTGGGATCGGCCGTCCGCTCCGCTTCGAGGAAGTCAGCCCCGATCAGTGGCGCGAGCAGGTCAAGGACGAGATGCCCGAGTACGTGGTCGAGTGGTTCCTAGGCTACTGGGCGACGACTGTCGACAATCCGGAACCGGTGCTGCCGGATGTCGAAAAGGTGCTCGGCCGTCCGGCTCGGACGTTGGTCGAATGGGCCGCCGACCACGCCGCAGCCTTCCGCTGACCGCCAACACCTGAGTGACGGCCATCGCATTTTGCGGTGGCCGTCACGCATTTCCCGCCCGCGCTGGCGTCCTCAAGTGAGCCTCGACGTATCGGTCCAGTCGCCTTCGAGTGCGCGCTGACACCGTGAGATCCGAGATCCCGGCAGCTTGCCGAGATGAAGGAGGCCCCCGGTGAGCACGGTCCACGAAACCCTCGCCGACCCCCGGTCGGCCTACCACCGCACCATGCCCCGACGCATCGCCCAGTCGGTGTCCGCGGGGGACGAAACGGGCACGGCCGAGTTCGACCGATGGTTCGACGACCTGCGCGAACGGCGTGCCATGCAGGTGACGCCGGTACCGCTCGACGACCTGAGTGGATGGAGTACGCACCCCGACACCGGTGTGATCCGGCACGACTCCGGCAGGTTTTTCACCATCGGAGGGCTCGAGGTGCACGTCCCGAACGGGCCGGTGCCTCAGTGGAGCCAGCCCATCATCAACCAACCGGAGATCGGCATTCTCGGGCTGCTGATCAAGCAGATCGACGGTGTTCTGCACTGTCTGGTCCAGGGCAAGGTGGAACCCGGCAACCGCAACGGGCTCCAACTCTGTCCGACCGTGCAGGCGACCCGCAGTAACTACACCCAGGTACACGGCGGGCGGCCGGTGCCGTATCTGGAGCACTTCCGGGATACCGCACGGCACCGGATCGTCAGCGACGTCCGCCAGTCGGAGCAGGGTGCCTGGTTCCGTCAGAAGCGCAATCGCAACATGGTCGTCGAGGTCACCGAGGACATCGAGGTGATCGACGGATTCCGGTGGGTCACCTTCGGAGAGCTGCATCGGCTGCTGCAGGCCGAGGATCTGATCAACATGGACGCCCGGACCGTGCTGTCCTGCGTTCCGTTCGCTGGCCCCGAGGTGACGGCCGTCCTACCGGCGGGTGGCGACGCTTTCCACGCCGCGCTGCTGGCCTCGTGCAGCGGCGACGGTGGCCTGCATCCGATGACCGACATCCTGAGCTGGGTGACCGAGATACGGACCCGCACCGAGGTGTACACCAGGGAGGTGCCGCTGCGCGGCCTACCGGGCTGGCGGCGGGAGGCGGGGCGGATCGTCCATGAGTCCGGGCGCTTCTTCGACGTCATCGGGGTGGACGTCCGTACCGGCACCCGGGAGGTGGGCAGCTGGATGCAACCGCTGATCGCGCCGATCGGGACCGGGCTCGTCGCCTTCCTCGTGGCCCGGATTCAGGGCATGCTCCACGCGCTGGTGCACGCCCGCGCGGAGCCGGGATACCTCGACGTGGTCGAGCTGGGGCCGACCGTCCAGTGCACCCCGGAGAACTACACCGTGCTGCCTTCAGCGGCCCGCCCTCGCTTCATCGACACGGTGCTGGCCGCCCGGCCGGAACGCATCCACTTCGACACCGTGCTGTCCGAGGAGGGAGGCCGCTTCCACCACTCTCGGAACCGCTACACCGTGGTCGAGGTCGATCCGGGTCCCGAGTACGACCACCCGGATTTCCGCTGGGTCACCCTCCACCAGATGGCGGATCTGCTGCGGCACAGCCACTACCTGAACGTACAGGCCCGAAGCCTGGTCGCCTGCCTGCACAGCCTGACCGCGACCGGACGGGCCACCAGGCGAACGGACCGGCCGTGACCGTACGACCGCTCGCCGTCGAGGGCGCCTTCGCTTTCCGGACGCCCGGATTCACGGACGATCGCGGCCTGTTCAGCACCCCGCTGGACGCGACGGTGTTCGCCGAGGCTGCAGGCCGGCCGCTGTTTCCGGTCGCCCAGGCATGTCTCAGCCGGTCCCGCCGTGGAGTGTTCCGAGGGGTGCACTACACAGCAGCGCCGCCGGGTCGGGCCAAGTACGTGTGGTGCGCCCACGGCCGCTGCCAGGATTTCGTGGTCGACCTCCGAGTCGGATCGCCCACCTTCGGCCGGCACGACGTCATCACCCTGGACGGCGACGGGTCGACCGCGCTGTACCTGCCGATGGGGGTCGGGCACGCCTTCTTGGCGCTGGCGGACGACACCGTGATGTCGTACCTGCTCTCCGGCGGATACGTGCCGGAACACGAACACGCCCTCGACCCGTTCGACCCGGATCTGGGCCTCTCCCTGCCGGCCCCAGCCACCCTGCGGCTGTCTGATCGGGACCGCGTGGCGCCGACCCTGGCGGAGGCGCTGCGGCAGGGCTGGCTGCCCTCGTACGCGGAATGCGTACGGGCGGAGCACGGCTGACCCACGAGCGTCCGGCCGTGACACCGATGTGCCACGGCCGGACGGCTTCAGGCCGGTGGTGTCCTGACGCCGACGAAGAGGCCCCGACTGAACTGGGCGGAGGTGACGAACTCCGCGGGACAGCCCGCCTTGGCGAAGGCGTCCTCGTACTGTTCCCGGGTGAACAGCGCGAGCCGGTGGACGTCGGTGAGGTGCTTGACGCCGCCTGAGTCCGCGTCGAGGTAGTGCACCGTCATCACGACTGCGTCGCCGTCGCGCACCGAGTGTGAGATCCGGGCGATGCTGCGATCGTCGTGGCGGACCAGGTCGGCGGCCACGTACCCGGGAAGGAACGTGTCCGGGAAGACCCACGGCTCGATGATGAGGACGCCACCGAGGTGGAGGTGTTCGGCCAGGCAGCGCAGGGTCCGCTCCAGGTCGGCCTGGTCGAGCACGTACCCGATCGAGCTGAACATCAGGGTGATCGCGTCGTAGCGGCGCCCCAGCCGGAAGGCGCGCATGTCACCCTGGTGCAGTCGAAGTCCCGGAAGCCGCTCGCGAGCGATGGCGAGCATCTCCGGGGACATCTCGAGTCCCTCTGCGGTGGTGAACCGCTCGCGTAGGTGGCGCAGGTGTCCACCGGTGCCGGACGCCACGTCCAGCACCGAGTCGGCCGACGGGTGGCGGGCCCGGACCAGTTGGGCCAGGTACGCCGCCTCCGCCGCATAGTCCTTGCCCCGATGCCGATGGACCTCGTCGTAGATCTCGGCGAAGCCGGCCTCATACACGGGCGCCTCCCAGCGGCGACACCCGGTTGTCCGCCGTGCGGTACTGGGCCGTCAGACGTTCCAGCACCGGCACCAGCTCGTTCGGGGTCGGCTCGGCCAACACCTCCCGCTGTACCCGCCGAGCACCCTCGGCGAACGACGGATCGTTGAGCAGCCGGTGCAGGCTGTCGCGGAGCAGATCGGCGGTGATCTCGGCGCGCGGTATGGCCAGCCCTGCCCCGCTGCCGGCCACACCCTGTCCCCGTACGGCGTCCCAGGGGTCGAAGAGCATCAGCTGCGGCACACCGTGCACCTCCGAGGTGGACCGACTGCCGCTACCGCCCTGGTGCAGGATCGCCGAGCAGGTCGGCAGTAGATCGTTGAGTGGCACGAAGCCGACCGCCTGGACGTTGTCCGGTAGCCGGACCCCGGTGAGCAGTTCCGGCGCGACGGTCAGCACGATCTCGGCATCCAGGCCTCGGACCGCGTCGAACAGGTCGCCCAGGGACAGTGAGCCCAGCACCTGGTCGAGGGCACTGATCGGCTGACCGTCAGTGCGGCTGCTGAGGCCGAAGGTCAGGCAGATCCGCGAGCGCTCCGGCGGGGTACGCAGCCAGTCCGGAAGCACGGACGGCCCGTTGTACGGCACGTAGCGCATGCCCACCGTGCGCAGGCCGACATCGAGCCGCATGCTGGGCGGCGTCATGTCGATGCTCCAGTGGCCGGTGACGACCTCCTCGTCGAAGTGGCTCCCGAACCGGGCCAGGCACTCCCCCAGCCACTCGGCGGTGGGATCGTGCCGGTGAGCGGCCGGTTGCCGCTCGGCGAGCCGCAGCATCGTGTGCCGAGCGCGCACCGCGATGTCGGGAGCCCAGAGGAAGCGGGCGTGTGCGGCGCCCGAGACCCGGGCCGCGATCGCACCGGCGAACGTGTACATCTCCCAGATCACCAGGTCCGGCCGCCACTCGTTGGCGAACGTGGTCAACCCGTCGATCATCGGGTCGCTGTTCGTCGTGGCGTACAGGCCGGAGCTGGTGACGTACTCCAGTTCCAGCAACTGTCGCAGGCTCCACTGCTGTGCGGAGTTTCCGGTGTAGTCGAAGTCCCGAACGAAGTCGAGGCTGTCCGGGAAGGTCTGCCCGAGTAGTTCGGGCGCCCACGCGTCCACCCCGAACCAACCGGCCGGGCCGACCGGGACGGCGGTGAGTCCGGCCTGGGTGATGGTGTCGGCGAGGTCGGGCTGGCTGGCCACCCGGACCTCGTGGCCCGCCGTGCGCAACGCCCAGGCGAGCGGCACCAGCGAATAGAAGTGGGTGGGTGCGGCGAAGCAGGTGAACAGCACCTTCACAGACGACTCACTCTCCTGTCGGTCCAAGCGGGCAGCTCGCGAACGGCCCGGGTGGCCGGTGCCCGGACGTCCCGGACCACCGGCCCCGCGGCCGCCAGGTCGGGGAACCGGTCGGCCAGCGCGGTCAACGCGACGACTGCCTGGGCTCGGACCAGCGGCAGTACCGACCCGACCGGCCAACCAGGCAGCAGCACGGGCTGGTCCGGCGACACCACCCGGTCGGGACGGAAGACGTCCGGGTCCGGGAAGACCTCAGGGTCCCGGTTGGCCACCCCGAGCAGGACGGCGATCTGGTCACCCGTCGCGATCGGGACGGAGTGTGTGTCAGTGTCGGCCGCCGCCACCAGCATCTGCACACGTACCGGTGGGTCGTGGCGAAGGGTCTCCCCGAGGACCGCCGCCGCGGAGCCGGGTTCGGCCCGTAGGGCGGCCCAGCCCGCCGGGTTGGCGAGCAGCGCGGCCAGCGCGTTGCGCAGCAGATCGCTGCAGACGCGTACGCCGAGCACGGCAAGGATCAGGTGCAGCGGCTGCTCCTTGAAGAGATCCCGCAGGTCGGCAATGCCGGCCAGCATGTCCCGGGTCCGCCGCAGGTCCTGCGGGCACAGCAGGCTGTCGGCCGCCAGCCCGGCGCGAGGTGCCTGCTCGGCGAGCCGGCTCCGGTCCTGCTCAGGCAGCGCCAACTGCGCGGCGAGCATGTCGACGGCGAGGTCGGCGGCCAGCGCGGCGAGGTCGATCTTTCCGCCCTCACCGGCCCGGTCCAGTCTTCGCCGTACGGCTGCCGCCCACTGCGGCTGCCAGCCGACCAGGGCCTCCTCCCCCAGTTCCGCCCGCGCGAGACCCAGCAGCGACTCCCGGCCCTCGGGGTGCAGCCCCAGGTGGTGCGCGGTCAGCGGCATGACCGGTATGCCGAGAGGTCGCCAGTCCACGAACTGTTCCTCGACGGCCGGGTCGGCCGCCAGCGCCATCGCGGCGCGGTGCCGGGCCACCACCCAGGTACCGGTGGTGCTGCGCCAGATCGGGGCACCACCGTGCAGCCGGGCGTACAGGTCGGCATGGTCCTCGTCGTGGTCACGCAGCAGCGCGGCGAACGGATCCCCGCCGGCGGCGCGCAGCCATTGCAGCCCTTGCGCCAGTTGCAGGCGGCGTCGCTGGCCGCCCTCCAGCATCGTGCTCACGGTCTCGCTGCGGGGGTAGTCCGCTCCCGCCGTGCTCACGGCCGGATCCCCAGGTAGAGGCCCGGGGCGTTGGGGCGCCCCCGGTCCAGGGCCAGTCCCGGCACCAACTCCGCGGAACACCCGGTACGGGTGATCGCATCGACATACTCGGCGTGGGTGAACAGGGCGATGTCGAGGACCTCCCGAACGTCGCGTATGCCGGACGGCTCAGCGATCACGAACTTGATCTCCAAGTGGGCCCGGTCGCCCTCCCGGCGCGAATGCGTGATCCGGGCGACGACCCGTTGCTCCTCGACCGCCAGGTGGCCCCGGACGTACCCCTCGATGAAGTTCTCCGGGAACCAGAACGGCTCGACGATGAGCACGCCGCCCGGTTTCATGTGATCCACCATCCGTTCGATCGCGATGCGCAGCTCGGCAACCGAAGCGGTACACGCGATCGCGTTGCCCAGGCAGACCACGGCGTCGAAGGTGTGGCCGAGCCGGAACTCGCGCATGTCGTCCGGGTGGATGGTCACCCCTGGGAGGCGCCGCTCGGCGATCTTCCGCATGGCCGGGGCGTACTCCACCCCCTCGACGTGGTCGAAGGTCTCGCGCAGGACCTCCAGGTGGGTGCCCGTGCCACAGGCTACGTCGAGCACGGAGCTCGCCTGCGGCCGGTGATGGTGGATCAGCCGGGCGACCGTTTCCGCCTCGGCCCTCAGGTTCTTGCCGCGGTCCGGGAAATCGATGTCGTACAACTCCGCGTGCTCTACTCCGTACTGCATGGCACTCCGCATCGTGGTCAGGCCGGGGCGTGCGCCGCGGCCCGGGCGGCGACCGACTCGGCCAGGGCAGTGGTGATCAGGTCGACGTCGGCATCGGTCAGTCCCTGGTGCAGGGGGAGGCAGAGGGTCGTCTGGGCGACCCGCTCGGCGTTCGGCAGCCGGTTGTCGGCGCCGTACGCCCGAACCTTGTGCAGCAGCGGGTAGCGGTAGGTGGTGTATACCCCGCGCTCATACAGGTCGCGGGCGACCTGATCGCGGATGGCCGGGTCCATCTGCACCCAGTACAGGTAGTAGGAGCTCTCATGGCCGGGGGGCAGCGGTGGCGGCAGCAGCAGCCCCGGCACGTCACCGAGCACTGCGTCGTACCGGTCGGCGATCACGCGTCGGCGGGCGACGAAGTCGGCCAGCTTCCTCAGCTGCACGGAACCGACGGCCGCCAGCACGTCGTTCATGATGGAGCGGCGGGAGAACGACGACACCTCGAAGTCCCACCACCGGCTGGTGCCGCGCATCGCCTCGGCGTACCCGGTCGCCTGTTCCATGCCGAAGTAGGCCAGTCGCACCGCTCGGGCCGTCAACTCCGGGTCGCGGGCGTAGAGGACGCCGCCGTCGACCGCCACCGCGATCTTTGCGTGGTCGAAGCTCCACACCCCGATGTCGCCGATCACGCCGCAGGCCCGCCCGTCGACACGGGACGCCTGGGCGTTCGCGGCGTCCTCGATCAGCTTGACGCCCCGGTCCCGGCACAATTGAGCGATCTGGGCGACCTCGCCGGGGTAACCGCCGTAGTGCAGCAGCAGCACCGCCTTGGTCGCGGGCGTCAGCGCCACCTCGACGTCACGCACGGTTGGGTTCAGCGTCCGTGGGTCGACATCGCAGAAGACCGGCCGCGCGCCGTACGCGGCCACCGCGTTCGCGGTGCCGACGAAAGTCACGGTGGGCAGAACGACCTCGTCCCCCGGGCCGACCCCCAGCAGTTCCATCGCCAGGAAGGTCGCCTCGGTACAGGAGTTCGTCGAGGTGACGTGCTCCCGGGAGACGCCGAGGTGGGCAGCGAAGTCGCTCTCGAATTCCGCGACCCTGCGGCCCTTGCCGACCCAACTGCTCTGGAAGACCTCCCGGACGACGGCGACTTCCTCCTCGCCCAGCGTGGGCTGGAACACGTTGATCATCTTTGGCCTGGTGACGACCTCGTCGGCTGAACCTGCGCTCATGGGTCATGAATGTCGCAGCACACACTCGGATTCGGCTAAAGCGACGGTGAACCGCATCGCGGCGGCCAGGCAGCGACGGTGTACCGATCTTCAAGTGCCGCTCTGGCCGCTGGCGCTACGTTCGGCTGATCGACCCGGCGGAGTTCCGCCGCTCGCCGTCGCGGGCCCCGGGTCCAGCCGATTGCGTCAGGTACGGTGAGGTGCCGATGTCCGAACGCTATACCGGAGGCATACTGCGGGTGGGAGCGGTTGGATGCGCCGACATCGCCATCCGCCGGGTCCTACCCGCGCTCGTCGAACTGGAGTCAGCCCAGCTCATCGCGGTTGCCAGCCGTGATCCCGCCAAGGCAGCCGCGGTCGCGGCGAAGTTCGGATGCGTCGGCATCGGCGGATACCAGAACCTGATCGATCGCCCCGACATCGACGCCCTGTACATCCCGCTGCCACCGAGCATGCATCACGAGTGGGTGGGCCGGGCTCTGCGCGCCGGCAAGCACGTGCTCTCCGAGAAGCCGCTGGCCGTGAACTACCAGCAGACCGCGGACCTGGTGCGACTCGCGCGCGCGCAGGACCGGGTGCTCGCCGAGAACTACATGTTCCTGCACCACTCGCAGCACAACACGGTACGCACGATGATGGCAGACGGCGCGATCGGCCCCTTGCAGGTGTTCTCCAGCTCGTTCGGTATCCCACCGCTGCACTCGGACTCCTTCCGCTACCAGCCCGGCCTGGGCAGCGGGGCGCTGCTGGACGTGGGGGTCTACCCGCTGCGGGCCGCGCAGCTCTTCCTCTCAGCAGACCTCGAGGTGCGCGGCGCCTCGCTGCGGATCGGCGCCACCGGCGTGGACGTGGCCGGCAGCGCCCTCCTGCGCAGCCCGACGGGTGTCACCGCCCAACTCGACTGGGGTTTCGAGCACAAGTACCGGTCGGTGTACTCGCTGTGGGGCACTCGGGGCCGGATCACCGTGCCGCGGGCGTTCAGCCCACCCGAGCACCACCGGCCGGTGCTTCGCCTCGACCAGCAGGACGTCGTGACGGAGTTCTCGCTGGCCCCGGACCATCAGGTGCGCAACACCCTGTCCGCGTTCGTGGCCGCGGCGACCTCCGGCGGCGGCAACCAGCCTGCCTTCGATCAGGCACTGCTGGAGCAGGCGTTGCTCGTGGAGCAGGTGCGTGCCGCTGCGGAGCGGTGACACTTGGCATATGAATACTGATCGCGTACGCCATAATGCGCTCCCAGATAGAACAATTTTGGATTGTCAAGCGGAATGCGCCATCAGCCCATGAAATTCAGACTCGACGCCTTATGTGCAATCCTCGAGAAAATCGAGTACTGTCCGGGCCGGGCATGACTCCACCTCGATTCCATTCATCCACGGGAGTTGCATGTGAATTCCGACCCTGCCATCCGTACGAGGGGCCTGCGAAAGTCGTTCGGCGAGACCAGAGCGGTAAACGGGATCGACCTGACCGTCGACAGCGGCACGGTATACGGCGTACTCGGCCCCAACGGCGCCGGGAAGACCACGACGATCAGAATGCTGGCGACGCTGCTGCGCCCCGACGGCGGCACGGCGGAGGTGTTCGGTCATGACGTGGTCAAGCAGGCTCGAACCGTACGCGAACTGGTCAGCCTCACCGGCCAGTTCGCCAGCGTCGACGAGGGCCTGACCGGTTACCAGAACCTGGTCCTGCTGGCCCGACTGATCGGCTACTCCCGCTCCGCCGCCCGCCAGCGGGCCACCAGCCTGCTCGCCGCGTTCGACCTGACGGACGCCGGTGACCGGACAGCCCGGACGTACTCCGGAGGAATGCGGCGGCGGCTGGACATCGCCGCGAGCATCCTGAGCGCGCCCCGGATGATCTTCCTCGACGAGCCGACCACCGGATTGGATCCTCGCAGCCGCAATCAGGTCTGGGACACCATCCGGACCGTGGTCGCCCGGGGCACCACGGTGCTGCTGACCACCCAGTATCTGGAGGAGGCTGACCAACTGGCCGACCGGATCGCCGTGATCGACCAGGGCCGCCTGATTGCCGAGGGCACCCCGGCCGAGCTCAAGTCGTCGGTGGGTGATCGGGCGGTGCACGTCCGAATCGCCGACCCCGCCCAGCGCCCGCAGGCGGAGCAGGTGCTGACCCAGGTGCTCGGGACATCCGTGCGTCCCGCCACGGAACCCAACACCCTCTCATCCGCCGCCACCGATCCCTCGCTCGCCGGCCAAGCGCTGACCGCGTTGACTGCCGCAGGCGTCACGGTCGCCGCTTTCTCCCTCGGCCAGCCGAGCCTGGACGAGGTGTTCCTGACCCTGACCGGCCATCCCGCCGAGGATCACAACAGCACCGAGGAGTTGGTTTCGTGAGCACCACTACCACCACGACCACCATGCCCCCGGAAAGCGAGTTGGACGCGCTTCTACTGGCAGCCGACCGGCCACGCCCTCCCAGCGCGCTCTCCGCGACGCTCACCCTGTCCTGGCGGGCCGCCATCAGAGTGAAGAACGAAGCGCTGGAACAACTCTTCGACGTCTTGATGATGCCGGTGGTGTTCCTGCTCATCTTCAGTTACCTGTTTGGTGGAGCGTTCGCCGGATCGGTCGACAACTATCTGCAGTTCTTTCTTCCCGGCGTGCTGGTCATGGCGGCCGTCATGCAGACCCTGGCCACCGGTCACACGGTGAGCCTGGACATCGCCAAAGGCGTGTTCGACCGTTTCCGGACGATGCCGTTCTGGCAACCGGCCAGCCTGATCGGAACCATGCTCACCGACCTGGGTCGCTACCTGCTGACCCTGGTGCTGACCGCCGCGCTCGGCCTGGCGCTGGGCTTCCGCCCGGACGCCGGCCCTGGCGGCATGGCCCTGGCAATCCTGCTCATCCTGGCGTTCTCGTTCGCCTTCGCCTGGATCTTCACCACCATCGGCCTACTCACCCGTAGTCCGAACACCATCCAGGCGCAGAGCATGCTGCTGATGACCGTGGTCTTCTGCAGCAACATCTTCGTCGACTCGCGCACGATGCCCAGCGTCATCCGGGCCATCGTGGATGCCAACCCGATCAGCCACCTTGTCACCGCGGTGCGAGGACTGGTGCACGGCACCGTCACCACCGGCCAACTCGGCCTGGTTGCCCTGTCGATCGGTGTGCTCCTCGCGATCTTCGGGCCGCTGACCATGGTGCTGTATCACAAGCGTGGGAACGGCTGACCCAATCAGCCCGGTGTGGCCGCCCGGTAGGGCGGCCACACCGGGGATGGGTTCAGCGGGACCGGTGCGCGGCGGTGAGCCGCTCCAGGTGCCCCACGATGTCGACCGGACTCGGCGTCGCGTTGAACTCGGCCTGGACCCGCTTGGCACCGGCCCGAAAGGACGGCTCCTCGATCAGGCGGATCAGGTTCTCCCGCAGCGTTTCGCCGGTGAGGGCGGACGGCTCCATGAAGATCGCCGCTTCGCGATCGACCAGCGCATGGGCCTTGTCCACCGCGTCCCACCACAGCTCGGTGGAGATCACCAACTGCGGTACGCCGCTTGCGAGGGCCAGCGCGTAGGCACCCGAGCCACCGTGGTGGACCACCGCCGAGCAGGTCGGCAGCAGCACATTCAGCGGATAGAAGTCGAAGATCCGCACGTTGTCCGGCAGCTTCGTCCGCGGGTCCAGTTGGTCTGCGCTAAGGGTGGCCACCACCTCGACCTCCAGGTCGGCGACCGCGTCGAACAGTTCCGAGTACGGAATCCACTCCTCACCGGTGATCTCACGTCCACCCAGCCCGGCGGTCAGGCAGACGCGTGGGCGTGCCGGCCGCTCCGGCAACCACTCTGGCACCGGCGAGGCACCGGTGTATGGGACGTAGCGGACCGGGAGGTAGTCCAGGCCGGTGTCGTCGAGGCGCAGCCAGGGCACGGTCGCGTCGAGGCTCCACTGTCCCACCACGAGGTCCTCGGCGAACGTACCGCCGGTACGGGCGACCGCCTCGCCGAGCCAGTCCGCCAGCGGGTCATGTCGCAGGTGCGCCGGCTGTTCGGCCAACAGACGCAGGAAGCCCGTGCGCATCCGGCCGATCAGATCCTGACCGAACAGGAAGCGGGCGTGCGCAGCGCCGCACGCCCGGGCAGCCACCGCGCCGGAGAACGTCATGCTGTCCCAGAGCACCAGATCCGGCTGCCACTCCCGGGCGACCGCCACGATGTCGTCCAGCACCGAGTTCGTGTTCAGGTGACGAAAGATGTTCCGGAGGTGCCAGTCCTGGACACCGCTGACGAAATCCCAGGTCAGTTTCTCCGGCCGGACCTCCCTCAGGTCACCGGCCCGGGAGTCCTCCTCGCGCCAACTGGTGTCCTCCTGCATCTGCCGCGCCAGATCCAGCGGGTCACCGACAGGCACCGCGGGAAGGGATGTCCGGACGATGGTGTCGACGAGATCCGGCTGGCTGGCGACCCGCACCTCGTGCCCGGCGGCGTGCAGGGCCCAGGCCACCGAGACCATCGGGTACAGATGCGAACTGGCGGCAAAGGTGTTGAAGAGCACTCGCATGTCGATCTTCCCCTCGATTGCGGTGACGGCTCGGCTCACCGTCTCAGGTCGGGTTCGAGAGTCGCTCGACCCGCACCGCGCCGTCCGCCGGATACCGGTCGAGTACGTCGCGGAGCGCGTTGATCACGCGGTCCTGGGTCTCTCTGGGCAGGGACGGATACATCGGCAGGGAGAAGATCTCGTCGGCCAGCCGCTCGGTCACCGGCAGCGACCCGGGACGATAACCGAGATGGGCGAAGCCGGACATGGTGTGCACCGGCCAGCGATAGCTGACGTTCAACGAGATGCCATACGACTCCAGGGCGGCGAGGATCTCGTCGCGCCGGGGATGGCGTACCACATACAGGTAGTAGACGTGGTCATTGCCGGGTCCCAGGGTGGGCAACCCCAGCTCGGTGTCGGCGAGCCCTTCGGCGTACCGTTGGGCAACCGCCCGGCGGGCCGCGATGTAGTCGTCGAGCCGGCAGAGCTTGCGGCGGAGGATCTCGGCCTGCACCTCGTCAAGCCGGCTGTTGTGGCCCGGCGTCTCCACCACGTAGTACCGCTCCTGCATGCCGTAATACCGCAGGCGCCGCATCCGATGCTGGACAATGTCGTCGGCGGTGAGCATCGCTCCGCCGTCGCCATAGGCACCCAGGACCTTGGTCGGATAGAAGGAGAAGGCAGCAGCGTCGCCCATGGTGCCGGCGATCCGGCCGTGATGTCGGGCGCCGTGCGACTGGGCGCAGTCCTCCAGGACTACCAGGCCGTGCCGCTCGGCGAGTTCCAGCAGCGGGTCCATCGCCACGCACTGCCCGTACAGGTGAACCGGGAGCAGGCATCGGGTCCGGGATGTGATGGCTGCGGCAACCTGGTCGGTGTCCATCAGGTAATCGGAATCGCGGACATCGACGAAGACCGGCCGCGCGCCGCGCGCGTCGATGGCCACAACGGTCGGCGCGGCCGTATTCGACACGGTTATCACCTCATCGCCGGGGCCTACGCCCAGCGCCTGCAACGCCAGTTTGATCGCGTTGGTGCCGTTGTCCACCCCGATGCAGTGCGGAACACCGTGGTAGGCGGCGAACGCCCGCTCGAACCCCTGGCCACTCTCCCCGAATATCAGCCGACCGGACCGAAACACCTGCTCGACCGCGTCGAGGATGTCGTCGCGCTCCTCCGCGTACTCCTGCAAATAATCCCACACCAGAATGGCCATGGGCCTGCCGCCTTCCGAGGCTGCGATATGTGATCTGACAGAACTATCACAAGCGACTCGATCCTTGGTAAAGAGTCACTCGCAAAACGTGGGTGGACGTTTCTGCAAACCGCACCTAGGATCCGAATCGCCGCGTTACTCCGGCTGTGGGGAGCACACTTTGTCACGGAATACACCTGGGCGCCGAAGTGTCGTCGTCCTCGGTGGCACCGGTTCGGTGGGCAGGCACGTCTGCGCGGAATTCGCCCGGTCCGGACACCACGTTGTGGCGGTGGCCCGCCATCCGGGCCGGGAGGTGAACTGTCACGACTTCATCGCACTCGACCTCACCGCCGTCGGAGCGGCGCGGGTGCTGCGGATGCTGCAGGGCACGGCGGCCGACGTCGTCGTCAATGCCACCGACGGCGCGAACGACACCGACGGTTGGGACCGCAGCGAGGCCGAACTGGCGACCGCCAACAT
Organism: Micromonospora sp. DT229; assembly: GCF_049844505.1. NCBI lineage: Bacteria > Bacillati > Actinomycetota > Actinomycetes > Micromonosporales > Micromonosporaceae > Micromonospora > Micromonospora sp. DT229. The sequence goes on from NZ_JBNCLD010000025.1 coordinate 25,587, forward strand.
GGACCTGGTCCGTACGCTGCTGGACGCGGTCGCCGCGGCGCCACGGCGACCGCGCCTCGTGCATGTGGGCACGATTCACGAGTACGGCCCGGTGCCGGCCGGCACCATGATCGACGAATCCGTCCCACCCCGCCCGGTGACCGCGTATGGCCGGACCAAGCTGGCCGGCTCCACCGCAGTTCTGGAGGCGACGGCCAGCGGCCGGGTCGACGGCGTGGTGCTACGAGCGGTCAATCTCTGCGGACCGTACCCGTCGGCGGTGAGCCTGCCCGGCAAGCTGCTGGGCATGCTCGACGACGCGGCCCGCACCGGCCGGATGCCGATTGCCATCGCCCCGGCCAGCCGCGACTTCGTTGACGTGCGGGACCTGGCGACAGCGGTCCGGCTGGCCAGCGAGCGATCGAGGACGGCTGGCGTCTTCAACATCGGCAGCGGGGTCGCGGTGCCCCTGCGCCACCTGATCACCCTCTTCGTTACCGGCGCCGGTTTCCCGGAGTCGGTCATCGAGGACAGGTCCGGCACCGTGACCAGCATGGGGGGATCCTGGACCCAGGCGGACACCCGGCGTGCTCGGGAAGAGCTCGGCTGGGCTCCCCGGATCGCGCTGGCGGACTCGCTGCGGGAGATGTGGCTGGCCCACCGCCGGGGCTAGGGTGTTGTCCGTCGACCAGCCGCCGGCCCGCAGCGGGCCCGGCGTTGCAGGAACCACTCGGATCAGACGACCTGGACCTTGGGCGTGTAGAGGATCCACCGGCCGCCGGCCTCCCGGAAAGCCCGTTCCTTCGCCATGATCTCCTCGGCGTGATTCCAGGCGAAGAGGAGCACGTAGTCCGGGTAGGGCGCGGTGAACTCCTCGGCTGGCCGTACCGGTAGATGGGCGCCCGGGGTGAGTCGTCCCTGCTTCGCCGGCGTAGTGTCGAACACGCCGGAGACCAGGTCGGCGCTGATTCCGCAGTAGTTGGTAACGGTGGCACTCTTGGCGGTCGCACCGTAGCCGACGATCCGACGGCCGTCGGAGACCAGTCCGCGCAACAGCGTCATCAACTCGTCGCGAGTCCGTTCCACCGAAGTGGCGAACCCGGTCACGGTCGCCCGGGTGGCCAGCCCTTTGCGTTCCTCCTCGGCGAGCAGTTCGGCGACGGCAGGACTCTCCCTGCGGGCACCGGTGCGGGCCAGGGTGTACCGCACCTCGCCGCCGTGCACCGGCAGTCGTCGGACGTCGACCAGATCGAAGCCGAACCGACGGGCCATGGCCCGTACCGACCGGGCGGTGAAGAAGTAGAAGTGTTCGTCGTAGATCTGGTCGAACGAGGTCCGCTCGACGATCTCACCCAGGTAGGGGTCCTCGAAGACGAAGACACCATCGGGTTTCAACAGCGCATCCACGCCTCGGAAGATGGATTCGACGTACGGGATGTGGCAGAAGGTGTTCGCCGCGTAGACCACGTCCGCCGGCCCATGTTCGGCCCGGATCGCCGCCGCCGTGTCCGCCTCGAAGAACTCCGTGCACACGGCTATGCCCTGGGCCCGGGCTCGCTCGGCCACGCTGCCGGACGGTTCCACGCCGAGATGCCGCACCCCGGCCCGGTCGATGGCACGCAACATCACGCCGTCATTGCTGCCGATCTCCACGATGAACGGATCCGGCCCCGCCAGTTCGGTACGCAGGAACTCCTCGGCGGTCGACTCGAAGTGCTGTCGCATCACCGACGAACCGGACGAGAAGTAGGGATAGCTGTCATGGAACATACGCTCTCGGGGGACCTCCTCCATCAACTGCACCATGGTGCAGTTGCCGCACATTCCCACGGCCAGGCGGAAGAAGAATTCTTTCTCCACTTCACCGGGATCGAGAAATGCGTCGGACAACGGCTGCCGCCCGAAGTCGAGGAACTCGTCGACGGACCCACTACAGACGCGACATGCAACCATGCTGCAATCCTCGGAGTCCGACCACGACGACCGCTCGAATATCGCTCAAGTGAGCCCAGCGGCAGCATGCACAAAGCACCTGGACCGGGTACAGTACCGACATTGTGCCGACGGAGCAAAAGTCCATTGGAGAATGAGAATGGGCCGTACGAATCCCCAGCACGATGCCGAGCAGCCGGGCTTCGCCATTCCCGACGCCGGGCACCGGCCCGGGGTCCGGTGGTGGTGGCCCGGTGGTGCGGTGAGCGGCCCACAGATCGAGCGGGAGATCCGAACGCTGCGTGAAGCGGGCTTCTCCCGGGCCGAGATCGCGCTTCTCCCGCTCGGCCTGCCCGAGGCCATGCCCAGCGACGCGATCCGAACATGGGGCACGCCGGCATTCAGCGACCGGCTCCGCGAGGCACTGATCGCCGCCCGGCGACACGGCATGCGGATAGACCTCACCGTGACTCCCGGGTGGCCGCTGGCCAGTCCCGCCACCGCTGGCGACTCGATTCACCTCGCACAGCGGAAACTGGTGGGTGGCAGCCACACCATCGCGGGCGGCACGACGATCGACACCCTCCCCGAGCCGGAGGGTGGCCCGGCCGACGGGGACCATCTCGTCGCTGTCACCGCCGCACGGCTGGCCACCGCCGAGCCGGACGACGCCGGCACGATCCTCCTCGACGAGGAGACCGCGACCGACCTTACCCACCGGGTCAGCGGCGGGGCGCTGCGCTGGACAGCGCCCGGTGACGGCACCTGGCTGGTGTTCTCCTTCTGGTCCCGGCCGACCGGGCAGCGCTCCCTTGCCGAGGCGGGTGTCCAGGATGCTCTGGTGATCGACCACTTCTCGGCCGAGGCGGCAGCAGCGGCCATCGAGCACATCGACCGGTACGTGCTCCCCGCCGATCTGGACCCGCTGCTGGCCGAGGTCGGCGGGGACATCTTCGAGGACTCGCTGGAGCTCGCCGCCGACGGGGAACTCTGGACTGCGGACCTGCTGAACGAGTTCGCCCGGCGGCGTGGCTACGACCTGACCCCGTATCTGCCGGCGATCCGGGTGGAGGGACTCTTTCGCTTCGACTGGGAGATGCTGCTGGCCGGGATCAACCCGGAGAGCCCTCCGGCGCACGACTTTCCGGATCGGCGAGGCCGCCGGATCCGGCACGACTACTACCGCACCCTCAACGAACTGTACGCCGACAACCACATCGCCCCACTGACGCGGTGGGCCAATGGTCGTGGGCTGCGGTACCGGGCACAGCCGTACGGCAACATCATGGATCACGTCGAGCTCGCCGGTTCGGTGCAGGTGCCCGAGAGCGAGGACCTGGTGAACTGGATCGCCTCCGGCGGGATGACCGGCGAAGGCGCGGCGGCGTACGAGACCGCCCTCGACTTTCACCGCGGCATCGCCGCCGCAGCGCATATGACCGGTGCCCCCGTGGTGTCGCTCGAGTGCTGCGCGGTCCTGGATGCCGACTATCAGACCGATCTCGCCGCGCTGAAACGGCACGTCGACACGGCGTTCAGCGCCGGCGTGAACCAGTTGGTCCTGCACGGGGTGCCGTACCAGGACGTGCCGGGTGCCCACTGGCCCGGGTGGGCGCCGTTCTCCGGTGACGGCACGCCCGCGGTTTCCGATGCCTGGGGTCCGCGGCAGCCGATGTGGCGGCACATTCGCGCCTACACGGACTACCTGGCCCGGATGTCCACAGTGCTGCGGCACGGGCGACCGCAGGTGGATGTGGCGGTCTACCGGCAGGCGTACTGGTGTCTGGCCTGGCCGAAGATCACGGACCCAGGTCTGGCGGACGCCGGATTCACGTACGAGTTCCTCTCGCCCAGCCTGCTGGAGCACCCCGCGGCGGTGGTCCATGACGGCCGGCTCGCCCCGGAGCGGGCCGGCTATCGTGCGCTGATCGTGGCTGACGAGCCGGCGATGGAGCTCCGGGTGCTGGACCGGATTCGTGAAATCGCCCGGCAGGGTCTGCCGGTTGTGTTCGTCGGTGCGCCACCACACCGGGCCCAGGGTTTCCGGGACGCGGACGGCCAGGACCGCGAGGTCGAGCAGTCCGCCGCGAGGTTGCTCGCCCTGCCGAACGTGCGCCTGGTGACAGAGCAGAAGCAGATCACCCAGGCACTCGACGAGTTGGGAGTACGCCCCGACGCCGAACTGCGGGGTGCCAGCGGGGTCGTCACCGTACACCGGCAGGGCACCGGCGGAGACTTTTACCACCTGTTCAACATGGGCACGGGCGCGGTGCGGTTCACCGCCGACCTGAGAGGTACCGGCACGGTCCGGATCCTGGATCCGTGGCGCGGCACCTCCCACTCGATGCCTGCGGTGCAGACGGCGGGCCGCCGGTCGGTCGTGCTCGACCTTGGGCCGGGTGAAACCACGGTGGTACACCTTGGCTCCGGAACGGGCCTCGGTGCCTGGGCGGTGAGTACGCCGGCAACGGTCGTACCCCGCACGGTCCGTTGGGAACGCGAGCTGACCGATTGGAACCTGGAGGTGCTCGACTGGCAGCCGCACGGCGTCGAATGCCGGCGCCGGTCGCTCCCGCTCCCGGCCGACTGGCGCACGCTCGACGGGCTCGCCGACGCGTCGGGGGTCGGCATCTACCGCAGCACCGTCGTATTGCCCACCGGATGGAGTCGCGGCACCGACGCGGTACTGCTCGAACTGGGCCTGGTGGCGGGATCGGTACGCGTAGAGGTGAACGACCAGCCGGTTCCGGTCGACTGCGCCACCGGCCGGGCACCGGACGTGCGCCCGTACCTGCACGACGGCGCGAACTCCGTCCTCATCGAGGTGGCCACCACCCTTGGCAACCGCCTGGTCGGCCTGGCACGTTCCGGTGACGCGACCTACCGCAGGTTCGCGGACCGATCGAGCAGGCCGGCCGGCCTGCTCGGCCCGGTGCGGCTCTACGGGGCGACCGTCGCCATCGAGCCGGCGGAGCCCTGCGTGAACCGCGGGCCGGGCCGCGCCGCGTCCGGTCAGTCGCCGTAGAAGGCGGCCGCGTCCAATGCCGTCAACGTGACCCAGCCGGGCGGCGGGGCCACAGCCTCCGTGGCCCCGCCGCGTAGTTCGACGGCGAGCGACGGACGTTCGTCGATCAGCTGACTCAGCGCGTAAAGGGTGGCGAGAACATGCACGCAGGGACGCTTGCGGCTGCGGCAGACGCATTCGGCCCCTAGTTCGTCGAGGCCGGCCGCGATGGCGATGCCCTTCTGCCGGAGCTCCGTCTCGAACGTGTCGGAGAGGTCTCCGGCGATCAGTCCCGGCTGCTCCGCGACGGATTTCTCGAGCAGAAGACGCACCTCCGCCTGGGTCTGCTGCGACCAGATCGGCACGTCGATGTGGACCGGGTAGGCCGTACCGGAGGCGGTCACCCGCGCCTCGATCCGGCCCGGTGCGGTGGTCAGCTCGACGGCGTGGTTACGTGCGAGGGAGCGCGCTTTCGGCAGCAGGGCGTTCGGCCCGGCAGCGGCGGTCGCGCCGGCGATCCGGACCCAGGCGCGTCCCCAGGGGGTGGACCCGAACTCGGCTGGGATCATGCCAGCGCTCCGAGGTCGAGGTCGAGGACCGCGTGCAGTTCGTCGTCGGAGAGGCGGGCCAGGGCCGCGTCGGTGTCGCCGGAGACCACCTCTGCGAAACCGCGCTTGTGTTCGTGCATCTGGGCGATGTGATCCTCGAGTGTGCCGCCGGTGACCAGCGTGTGCACCGTGACGATGCGCCGTTGGCCGATCCGGTGCGCCCGGTCGGTGGCCTGTTCCTCGACCGCCGGGTTCCACCAGCGGTCGTAGTGCATGACGTGGGCGGCCCGGGTCAGGTTCAGGCCGAATCCAGCAGCGCGCAGGCTCAGCAGCAGGACCGGTGGCCCGTCCACGCTCTCCTGGAACTCTCGGACGAGTTCGTCGCGGCGGCGGGCGGAGAGCCCACCGTGCACGAACGGGATCGGGCCGACACCGAGTGTCTCGGTCAGGTGGCCGGCCAGCAGGTCCCCCATGGCTCGGTACTGGGTGAAGACCAGACTCCGGTCACCGTCGTCGACGATCTCCGCCAGCATTTCGGTGGCCCGGTCGAACTTGCCGGAACGACCTGCGCCGGCCCTCTCCTCCCGCAGGAACTGGGCGGGATGGTTGCAGATCTGCTTGAGTTCCGTGAGCAGCGCGAGAACCCGGCCGCGCCGAGTGATGCCTTCGCCGAACCCGTCGGAGAATGCCCGGCCCACCGCCTGCCGGTAAAGCTGGGCCTGCTCGTCGGTGAGTGTGCACACGACGGTCGAGTACTGCTTGGGCGGCAGGTCGGCCGCGACGTCGGTCTTGGTGCGGCGCAACAGATGCGGCTGGATCAGCGCGTTCAGGGCGGCCGCTGCGGAAGCCGAACCCCGCTGCTCGATCGGTGCCGCGAACAACTGCCGGAACCTGCTGCGGCTGCCGAGCAGGCCTGGGTTCGTCACGTGCAGAATCGCCCAGAGCTCGTCCAGGCGATTCTCCACCGGGGTGCCGGTCATGGCGATCGCCGCTGTAGCGGAGAGCCTCGCGGCTGCCTGGCTGACTTGGGCATCCGGATTCTTGATCTGCTGCGCCTCGTCGAAGATCAGGATGTCCCATCGGATCGCGGTCAGCGCGGCCTTCCGGCGCAGCACCGGGTAGCTGGTGATCACGACGGTGCCGGGCGGCACAGTGTCCGGCAGTTCCCGTTGCGCGCCGTGGTAACTGATCACCGGCGTGTCTGGGGAGAAGCGGGCAAGCTCGCGCCACCAGTTGCCGATCAGCGAGGTGGGGCACACCACGAGGTGCGGTCCGGCGGTCCGGCGGGTGGCGAGCAGGCAGATCGCCTGCAGCGTCTTGCCCAGACCCATCTCGTCGGCGAGCACCCCGCCCTGGCCAAGGAGTGGCCGAGCAGTGAGCCAGGCGACGCCGTGTTCCTGGTACGGCCGCAGCGTGGCGTGGATGGTGGTGGATCGCAGCGCGACCCGGGCCTTCACTGCTTGACGGAACTCGGTGAGCAGCGCGGTGGCGACGACGACTGCCGTGCCTTCGGCGTTGAGCACGGCGTGCGCGGCGGCCGGCATCCGCTCACCGAGTGCGGCGAGCGCCTCGTCGTCATCCGGCAGCCGGGCGGCCTCGCGCCAGGCCCGCAGCGAGGCGCTGTCTCCTGCCGGTGGAGCGGGCCTGCGCAGGGCGGTCACCGCCGTGTCGAGGTCAACCAGGCGCACTGGAACGGTCGCGGCGCGGATGTGGCCCCGATCGGCAACGGCCAGCCGGCACGCGCCGGGCCGCCCGGCGGGCAGTCCGTGCTCTCGGACGGCCTCGTCCAGATCCCGCACACCCCACCAGGCCATCGCGTTCTCGCTCGGAATGAAGGTGGCCTGCAAGCGCCCGGGCAGAGCAACAGCGTCCTGCGCGGGCGGCTCGCCCGCGTCGATCACGTCGGGCAGCGGTGAGATCGCCCTGGTGGGCACCACGAACTCCTCCAGACGGGGGTATGCTCGTTTAATTGCATGGCACAACAGTTGCACTACGCACATTACCATGAGGTGATTCACGGCAAATGACAATGAGCCGGCACGATGCTCCGACAACCAGCGACTCCCTGGCCGATCAGGTCATCGACGCGCTGCCGGACTGGATCACGTACCTCATCCAGATCAACACGCTGATCGCGGAGCGAATGGGACTCGTCGCGACCGACCTCCACTGCCTGCACGTCCTGCAACGGGACGGACCGACCACTACCGGCGCACTGGCCACCCAGGTCGGCCTTACCCCGGGAGCTGCTACCCGGATGGTCGACCGGTTGGTCGCAGCCGGCTGCGTGCAACGGGTTTCGGACGCGGCAGACCGACGGCGGGTCCTGGTCGAGGCGACCGGCGAGGGCGCTGAACGAGCCAACGCCCACTACACCGGGCTGACCGCGCGTACCCGAGAGGACCTGGCCTCCTACGACGACGACCAACTGCAGGCTCTGCTGCACTTCGTCCGGTCGTCCGAGGCCAGTGCACGCGCCGAGGTGCAGCGGCTACGGGCGCAACGGTGACCGGGGGGTGTGCCTACCGGCGACAGGCCCACCCGCCCGGGCAGACAGTGCTCCCGCTGTTCGATCAGCGCCCCACGGATTCGGTCAGGGCGAGCGCCAACTTGCGGTAGAAGGCCAACACCCCCGGTTCCTTGGGGCTGAGGTGACCCCGTTCCAGGAAGCGGGAGCCGAGGGTACGCTGCACCTCCTCCAGGCCACGCCGGTCCTCGCCGTTGATCACGCTGGTGGTGGCCTCGACCTGAGCCCTGACGGCTGCCACGTCCGCGCCGTGGAGGGCGCCGGCCGGCATCAGCGTGCCGCCGCGCACCTCGGTCCGGTCGATGGCGGTCGGAATCAGGCTGATCCAGGCGACACTCTCGCCGAAAGTCGCCACCGCGGCACAGGGAAAGAGCCTGAAGCTGTACATCACCCGACGCTCTGCCTCGGTCAGCGGCAGGACCGTCGTCGCGAACGGCGTGCCGGCCGGACTGAGTAACCGGGTCACCAGTGGCGAGTCCATGTGCACCTGCATGTCGATGCCGCCGGTCATCAGCGGCTTGACCGTGTCCGGATGAAAGCCCAGCGCGTGGTAGTTCTCGTAGCCGTTCTCGACCGCGACCTTCCAGTTGCAGTGCCACTGCTCGGTCCAGCCGCTGATCTGCACCATGTCGTCGAGTTGATAGTTGGTCATCTCGGCGTCCACCACGGCGAGGTCGTCGTCGAAGGGCGGAGCTTCCGCGTCCAGGTTGACGAAGATCAGTCCGTGCCACTGCCGTACCGCGAAGGCCGGGAGTCGACACTCGGCCGACTCGAAGTCCGGGTTGCCCCGCATGTGCGTGGCGGCGAGCAGTGAACCGTCAAGCCGGTACCGCCACAAGTGGTACGAGCAGGTGAAGTCCTTCACATTGCCGGCGCCGGGCCGCACCAACGGCATCAGCCGGTGCCGGCAGACCGGGGAGAGCCCGTGCAGCCGCCCGTCCTCGTCACGAGTGACCGCCACCGGCTCGCCGGCGATGTCCAGCGCGAGGTAGTCGCCCGGGGCGGCCAACTGGCTCACGTGCCCGACCAGGATCCACGAGCGGCCGAAGATCTGTTCACGTTCGCGTTCGTAGATCCCCGGTGAGGTGAACATCCGCGGCGGCAGGCTGATGGCCGGCGGCTCGGGCAGCAGGTAGTCCCGCAGGTTGGTGAGCAGCTCATCCGTCGACGTGTCTGCGGGCACCGAACGCCGGACGATCTTGGCGGAACTCACGTGTCGTACCTCTCCGGTGCATCGGACGCCGGCGGTATCGCGCCGAGCGCCATCCAGGCTTGATCATCCATCCACCGCGGGAAGCAGATGTCGTCGTTGGCACCCTTCTCGATGAACGCGATGTTCCGGTACACCCGCACGCTGGCCACCTGTTCCTGAGTCAGCGTCGGCCGTCCGTCAACCTGCTGCCACTGCTCCTGATAGTGCATGTCGTCCAGCAGCCGCTTGAGCAGTCCGATCGAGGTGTCCGGACCCGCGACCGGCCCCGCGCTCCCGCCGAACCGCGGGATGTACGCGGTGTGCATGTCCTCGATGACGTACAGGCCGCCACTCCGTAGGTAGGGGAAGAGTGCCTCGAACGAGACCAGGACGTGCGGATTCTCGTGACTACCGTCGTCGATGACGATGTCGAAGGGGCCGTACCGCTCCGCGATGGCGGCCAACTCGGCCGGGTTGCCCTGGTCTGCGGTGAGCGCGGTGAGCCGCTGCTGGTTCAGGGCGGACTTGTCGAACAGGTCAAGCCCGTAGATCGTGCCGCGGTGGAAGTACTTCTTCCACATCTTCAGCGAACCGCCCCCGAGCTGCCCCTGGTAACCGCCGATGCCGATCTCCAGCACCCGGACCGGTTGATCGCGGTACCGGGCGAACTCGCGCTCGTAGTGGGTGGTGTACCAGTGGAAGCTGGCCCACTTGTCCGAGCCGTAGGCCAACGACGCCTTGCCCAGGTCGAACCTCGGCACCCCGCACCCCGACAGCAGGGTGCCGGACGCCTGGTTCGTCGCCGCCAGGATCTCCGGCAGCTCCCGCAGGTCGTCGGGCCGCCGGGGCAGGAATGTGTCGCGCAGGTCGCCGTATCCACGCTGGTCGACCGGGCCGAACAGGCGCCGCACCAGGTCGGTGGCGGTGATCCGCAGCTCCCGTCGTACCGGGCCCGCCTCATCGGCGGGAACGACGGTGACCGGCTCGTCCCGGGCGATCCGGAAGCACAACTGCCGGTTGTCGGCGCCGTGGGTCACGGTCAGCGCGAGGTGCACCGGCATCCGGTTGACCGGCTCGTCGCAGCGGAACACGATCTCGTCTGCGAGGATGTCGAGCACCGTGTCCAGGCCGGTCTCCTTGACCAGGGCGGAGATCTCGTCGTCCGTCCCGGTGCCGACCAGTTGAACCCGCTCAACGAGGTTGCTGGATCCGGTCACCGGCCCATGGTTCACGCCGGCCACGTCACCGGCCGCCCTGCTCGGTCGACCGGCTCCACTTCGCCAACTGGGCCTTCGGGTCGAAGCTGCCCGGCTCGGCCAGTGGAATCACCTCGAACCTCAGGTGCGGGCTGATCGGGTTGTCGTAGAGCGCAGCGAGCAGTTCCTCGTGAGATCCGACGTCGTAAATGTTCAGGCCGCCCGATGCACCCACCCGGATCCAGCTGTGCCGGATCACCCCCTTGTCGACCAGGGCTCTGGTGTAGGCGAAGCCCTCGTGCAGTCGCTCACGGAATTCCTCGGCCTCACCTGCGGCGGGTGCCTGCGTCGCCAGCACGGCGAACAGTGCCATCGCTCCTCCTATGCTCGGTTGCGGATACATCGGCCGGTGACCTGAACCCGGCGGTCTCAGCTGCCCACATGTCGGTGTTGAGCGGTCAGTTCGGCAAGGGCCGGTACCACCTCCGCCGGGCTGGGCTCGGCCTGGATCCGGTCACGCAGGCGGGCCGCCTCCTCGGCGAAGGACGGCTTGGTCAACAGACGTTGCACGCCGTCGCGCAGCAGCGCCGGGGTGACCTCGTGCGGTGGCAGGTAGATGCCTGCGCCCAGTTCGGCGAGCCGCTCGGCGCGGTAGACGTTGTCCCACATTCCCGCGACGACCAGTTGGGGCACACCGGCTGCCACCGCGCTGGACCAAGTACCCGCCCCGCCATGGTGGACCACCGCAGCGCAGGTGGGCAGGAGGGCGTGCAGGGGCACGAACTCGGTCACCCGCACGTTGTCCGGCACCGACGAGACATCGGCGAGTTGTCCGGCGTCCACCGTCGCGACGATCTCGGCATCCAGGTCGGCGACGGCGGCGAACAGGTCATCGAGGGACACCATGCTCGGGTATGCCTTCTCGCGTACGGTGATGCCGAGGGTGAGGCAGACCCGGGGCCGCCGCGGCTCGGCCCGCAACCAGTCCGGGACGACGGACGGGCCGTTGTAGGGCACGTACCGCATCGGCACGGTGCGTTGCCCGGACGTGACTCGGATGCCGGCGGGCATCTGGTCGATGTTCCACTGGCCGGTCACCACCTCCTCGTCGAAGGTGCTGCCGAACCGCTCGAGGGTCCAGGTCAGCCACTCCGCCAATGCGTCCTCCCGCCGTTGCGGTGGAAGCCGCTCGATCTCCTGGCGGAACCGGCTCCGAGTGCGGAGAAACAGGTCCGGCCCCCAGAGCAGGCGGGCGTGCGCGGCGCCGGTGACCCGGGCGGCGACCGCGCCGGCGAAGGTGAACGGCTCCCAGAGCACCAGATCCGGCTTCCAGAACCGCGCATAGTCGACCAGGTCGTCGATCATGGAGTCGTTGTTGGCCTGCGCGTAGAACGTGGCGGTGAGCAGCAGGTTCGCCGCCTTGAGGTCGAACAGGCTGGCGTTGCGCCCGGTGAAGTCGATGTCCCGGTAGAAACCGGTCAGCTCCCCGCCGAGGTCCCGAACGAACTCGTTGTGGGTGTGGTCGGTGCCGACGGGTACGGCGGTCAGCCCGGCGGCGGTGATCGGCTCGGTGAGAGCCGGCTGGCTCGCGAAGCGAACCTCATGCCCCGCCGAGCGCAACGCCCATGCCAGCGGAACGGTGCCATTGAAGTGCGCCTCGACCGCCAGAGACGTCATCAGTACCCGCATGATGCAACCCTTCGCTCGATGATCAGATGGTGGAGGCGGGATCAGGCGGAGACAGGGAAGCGCACGATGGCGTGCGTGACGGGGGCTCGCAGCCGGCGTACCACCGGTCCGGTCCGGCGCAGTCCCGGCAAGCGGACCGCCAGGACCCGCAGGACCGCGGCGGCCGTCGCCCGTACCGCGGGTGCCAGCAGGTCGAGGTACGAACCGCCGGCGAGCGGCAGGTCCACGCCTACGGCGGCGCCACCGTGCTGTGCGGCCTCGACATACACCACGATGTCGCTGCCGGCCGCCACCCGCCTGCCGGCGATCTCCACGTCCTCGTGGGCGAGCAGTGCGTGCATCCGAATCGGTGGATCATGCCGCAGGGTGTCGGACACCACCTCGTCGGCCCGGTCCTGCTCACCGGCGAGCGAATCCCAGCGACCGGGCTGGTCGAGCAGCGCCAGCAGCGCATTGGCGAGCAGGTTCGCGGTGACCTCCACCCACAGCACCCCGGCGACCGTCCCGGCAGCGACGGTCGACTCGCCGCCGGGGCAGGTACGAAGTCGGGCAGTCAGGTCATCCACTGCCGTCATCATCGATCGGGCAGCCGGCAGGGTCGGTGGACAAAGCACGGCGTCCAGCGCGATCGCCGCCGCTGCGGAATCCCGGCCCAGCGCCTCCCGGTGTTCCGGGGGCAGGGCGAGCATCTCCGCGAGCAGTCCGGCAAGGATCGGGCGCAACAGGTCGGTGACGAGGTCGAACTCGCTGCCGATCCGGGTGGCCGTCGCCGCACAAACTCGCTCGACAATCTCCTGCGGTAGGTCGATCTCGGCCAGTCGACGCCGCGCGTCGGGCGACAACTCGGGAAAGGCGTCGCACTGGTACAGCACATGGCCAGCGGGAAAGGTACGCGAGGACCTGGCGGTGATCCGCGGATCCGCGAGGATCTCAGTGGCCACCTGGTGGTCCCCGGTGACCCAGGCACCGACCCGGCTCAAGTGGATCGGTCCCCGCTCGCGGATCCGCTCGATCAGCTCGCGTCGGTCGTCGTCCTCGGCCCGCAGCAACCTGGCGAGGGGATCGCCGCCGTGCGCGTAGAGCCATTGCATGCTCCGCTCGGTCAGCAGAGCCCGCCCCAGTTCGCCGTCCGTGAAGGTAATCACGGTTCCACCGTCGGGTGGGGTGGTCGCAGGGCACTCGGATGCGCCTCGAATGATGGTCAGCTGGCCCGGAACCGGGCCCAGCTCGTCCCATGGGCGCTTGTCTGAAGCGGCCGAATGCCGCGCAGATCGTCTTCGAAATCGGTATCCGAGTTCAGGATCGACCGGTGGATTCGTTGCACCTGGGGCTCCGGTTCCAGCCCTAGTTCGTTGACGAGGCTACGGCGCAGCCGGTGGAAGACCTCCAGCGCCTCTGCGCGACGACCACTGAGGTACAACGCCCGCATGTACTGCGCCTGGAGCCCCTCGTGCAACGGGTTCTCCGCGGTGAGCGCGGCCAGTTCGATGAGAACCTCCCGGTACATGCCCTGGCGCAACTTCGCGCCGACCAGGTACTCGGTGGCCATCAGCCAGGACTCCTCCAACTCGCGCCGCTTCGATTCGAGCACCCGACCCAGCGGCACGTCGACCAGCGCGGGACCACGCCATAGCCGCAGAGCCTCGGTGAGCCTGCCCATGCCGGTCGCGTCGTCGCCCATGCCGAGTGCGGCACAGCCGGCCGACATGAGGCGCTGGTACTCCCGGATGTCGACGGCAACGCGATCGCTGCGCAGCATGTAACCGCCCGCCCGGGTGATGAGGAGGTTTCGGGTGACCTCCGCAGCGGGCAGGCCGGTGACCGCCACGAACATCTTGCGCAGATTGAGAACGTACGTCTGGAGAGTGGTGAGGCTGCTGACCGGAGGTTCGTCGTCCCAGAGCTCGGAGACCAGGACGGAGACCGGGACAACTTGGTCGGCATGCACAAGGAGCATGGCGAGCACATTCCGCGGTTTTCGCGCCGTCGGCGTCTTGCTCTGGGAAGAGGAGCTCACGAACAGTGGGCCAAGGGCGCCGAGATTTACGACGACTTCCGGATTTCGCAATTGCACGACGTCCCCCATGGAAAAGCAATGTAACCGGACATTTGAAACCTTCAACAGGGAATCGAATCGCCCTATATGAATGTAACACCTCAATCACGCGAGCCGCGAGCCCTCGTCATTGCGCCAAACCTCCGCTGCGGCACGCCTTCGCGGCCCACGGGCTGCCTGCGTCGTGTTTTCGCTGGTAAACGGCGCAACTACCGTCCATTCGTCACGCTGGGCAACAGTTCCGGGATGCCAGCAAAGCCACGCTGACCAGGAACAACGGCTTGGATAACGAAGTGCGGTGTTTTCCTGGAGTCAGTTTTGCCAGGCCGCACCACGTCGCCTGGAGCAGGGTGCCAACCTGGGCCCATCGACACCTCCAGAGGCGTCCACCGCGCTGACCAGCACCTACGAGTATTGACATGGCTACGCACAGTAACCAGATAGGTCCGACGCCCCGAGCAGAAGGCTCACCTGCGGACGAAGATGTGCGCTTCTTCACAGCGCGGCGGGGCTCACCTGGTGGCGATCTTGGCGATCAGCAGCTCACGCCACACCCCCGTGCCCTCCCTGTCACGGCCGACGATGACCCACGCCGCTTACCGGACAGCCGCCGGCCCGGTCGGGCGCTCAGGTACGCCAAAGGATGTCGGAGGTCCGCCGCCCGGGGGCCACCGTCGTCCGTCCCGGCGGTCCCTGCGCGATGCGGACGGCGACGTACGCCTGCGCCAGCAGCGCCAGCGTGACGTGCCGGTACCAGGCGCCGTACTGCCGCACCTGGTACCGATCCAGGCCGGCCTCATCGCACGCGCGTTGCAGACAGTCCCGGGCGGCCGGCACTGACTCAGCGACCCGGGCCAGGACTCCGACCTCGGTGTCCGCAGGCCCCGAGCAGAGGAAGAAGGCGAACTCGTCCGGCTCGCCGGACACCCGCCGAATGAGCAGCCAGCGGCCGTGAACGCCACCGCCCGGCAGTTCCCCCATCGCCCAGTCGGCCAACTTGAGCCGGCCCGACCCCGCGCCGGTATTCACCCGCTTCCAGGCGCGCTCAGGAGCCTGCCCGGCGATGGTCGCCACCCGTACCGGCCCGTTCGGCAGGGCGACCGTGTGGCGGCGGGACAACTCCACCACGTAGCCCACTCCACGTCGCTCCAGGAACGCGCGGAACGCCGGTTCCGGCCCGTACGGCTCACCGGCCGCTACCCAGCGCGCGGGTACCCCCGCGTCGAACGCCCGGGAGAGCATCGCCGCAGCTTGTGCTGGCCGGGCGGCGTACCGGGTATGCGCCGGCACCCCCGCACCGGCGCACCGGGGCGGGTCCGCCGCCCATGACCGTGGCAGGTACAGCTCCCGGTCGATCAGTGCCTGACCGACCGGGGTCGCGTATGCCAGGAAGACCCCGATCTGGCAGTTCTCCGCCTGCTCCGCGCCGGGCAGTATCTGCCGCTCGACCCCGGCAGAGCGGGCACCCTTCTTGACGAAGCCGGCCTCGTCGACGACGAGCACGCCGGCCGGGTGGCCGAGGTGCTCGACCACGTACGCGCGGAGGTCGTCGCGTACCCGGTCAGCGTCCCAGCGGGCACCGTTCAGCAGCCGCTGCATGCCGTCGGGCCGGCTCTCGCCGGCCGCCTCCGCCAGCTGCCACCCGGTCTTGCGTGGCAGCGGCGCGAGCAGTCCGAGCAGGTACGCCCGCGCCCGCCGGCGCGGCTCCACCCGCCCGAACCGCGCCGCCACCCGCGCGAACATCGCGTCGAACCCGGCGACCCAGTCGGCATGCGAGTCAGCGTCAGCGACCACCCGGCACCCCCATCGAGAACAACGATCTGCGGTTGCAGGCTTCGGCGAGCACGACCTTAAATGCAGTGGCCGGGAACGTCCACCAGGCTACGCCGGGCAGGGGCAATCGGCCCGCCCGTCTGCGGGACGTGATTATGAACGACCGCGAAGCTGGTCCAGTGGGTGCAAAATTGCCGAGCCTCTTCCGAGGCCGAGATAAGAGGCCGAAGAATCGTGGCGCGAATCAGCCGGCCGACGCGGCCGCCAACACGGCCGGAAAGGCTTCGGCCAGCGCCGGGCGCCAGTTCCGAATGGGCGCGAGGCCGGCTTTTGCCCAACGGTCATGGCCCAGCACACTGAATGCCGGGCGCGGGGTACGGCTCTGGAATCGGTCACTGGAAATAGGTCGGATCCGGTCCGGATCGGCACCCAGCAACCCGAAGATCTCCCGGGCGAACTCGTACCAGGTGGTGTGGCCGGCGCTGGTGCCGTGGTAGATCCCGGGTGGGGCGTCGCCGGCCAGCGCCGCGATGCCCAGCGCGGTCAACTGGCCGGCCAGGTCGGCCGTCCAGGTCGGTTGACCGCGCTGATCGTCCACCACGTCGAGAGTTTCCCGTTGCCGTTGCGCCCGGATCATCGTGGCCACGAAGTTGTGGCCGGCGGCGCCGTACAACCAGCCGGTCCGAACCACGTAGCCCTGCTCCGGGCAGGTCTCGAGCACCGCCTGCTCCCCCGCAAGCTTCGTCCGGCCGTACGCGCCGCGCGGTCCGGTGACTGCGTCCTCACGGTAGGGCCGGTCCGCCCGACCGTCGAACACATAGTCGGTGGAGATCTGCAGCAGCACCGCCCCGGACGCCGCGCACTGGTCGGCGAGCCACCGTGGCCCCCGACCGTTGACCGCCAGCGCTTCCTCCTCACGTTCCTCGGCGTCGTCCACGGCGGTGAAGGCGGCACAGTTGACCACCACCGCCGGCCGGTACGCGGCGAAGACCTCCCGGACGGCGGTGGCGTCTACGATGTCCAGCTTGCGGCGGTCGGCACCGAGTGCCGGTATTCCGGCAGCCTCCAGCCGGGGCAACAGGTCCCGGGCGAGCATGCCGCCCGCGCCGGTCACCAGCCATCTGGGCGACCGGGCGGGGCTCACCGCACTACCACCCGCTCACGCAAGGGCTCCCACCAGGTCCGGTTCTCCCGGTACCAGCGCACCGTCTCAGTCAGTCCCTGGCGGAACTCCACGCGAGGCGCGTAGCCCAACTCCCGCCGCGCCTTTGTGCAGTCGAGCGAGTAACGCCGGTCGTGCCCTTTGCGGTCCGGCACGTACCGCACCCTGCCCCAGTCCGCGCCGCATGCGGCGAGCAACATGCCGGTCAGCTCGCGGTTGGACAGTTCCGCTCCCCCGCCGAGGTGGTAGATCTCTCCGGCCCGGCCCCGCGTACGGACCAGCTCGACCCCGCGGACGTGGTCGTCGACGTGGAGCCAGTCCCGCACGTTGCCGCCGTCGCCGTAGAGCGGCACCGGTTCCCCGTCGAGCAGGCGGGTGATGAACAGGGGGATGAGTTTCTCGGGGAAGTGGTACGGCCCGTACGTGTTGGAGGCCCTGGTCACCCGCACGTCGAAGCCGTGCGTGCGATGGTACGAGAGTGCGACGAGGTCACCGGCCGCCTTCGATGCGGAGTACGGCGAACTCGGCTCCAAGGGATACGTCTCGAGCCACGAGCCCTCCTCGATGGAGCCGTACACCTCATCGGTGGAGACGTGCACGAACCTCTTTATTCCGCTCCGGTGTGCGGCCTCGACCAGGGTCTGGGTACCGAGCACGTTGGTGCGTACGAACGCCGCGCCGGTGTCGATGGAACGATCCACGTGTGACTCAGCGGCGAAATGGACCACCTGGTCCTGCTCGCGCATCAACGATGCCACGGTCTGGGCGTCGCAGATGTCACCGTGGACGAACGCGTACCTCGGATGACCGCTCAGCCCCGCGAGGTTCTCCGGGTTGCCGGCGTAGGTGAGGTTGTCCAGGACCGTCACGCGCACGCCAGCCGGGCCGTCCGGGCCAAGCAGGGTTCGGACGTAGTGGGAACCGATGAATCCGGCACCGCCGGTGACCAGAAGTCGGGTCGTCATGACGAGATCTGCACCTTGCTGTGATCGCCGAGCACGAACCGGTGGGCAGCGGGGTTGCGCGGGGCCGGGGTGACCTCCACGTCGCGCCCGATCAGCGACGCCTCCACCCGGCGTACGCCGGTGAGCGCCGAATCCTGTAGCACGATCGAGTACTCGATCTCGGTGTCCTCGATCCGGCAGCCCTCACCGATCGCGGTAAACGGCCCGACGTACGAGTCCACGACCTCCGTCGAGGCGCCGATGACCGCCGGGCCGACGATGCGGCTGCCACTGATCCGGGCGCCACGCTCGATCCGTACCCGGCCGATAATCTCACTCGTCGCGTCCACCGTGCCGGCCACGACCGGTTCGATGCTCTCGAGTACTGAACGGTTCACCTCCAGCATGTCGGTCACGTTGCCGGTGTCCTTCCAGTACCCGGAGATGACTGTCGAGCGCACGTCGTACCGCTGGTCGATCAGCCGCTGGAGGGCGTGGGTGATCTCGAACTCGCCTCGCTCGGAGGGGGTGATCACGCGTACCGCCTCGTGGATCACCGGGGTGAACAGGTAGACGCCGACGAGGGCGAGGTCGCTCTTGGCGTGCTCCGGCTTCTCCACCAGGCTGACCACCCGGCCACCGTCGAGCTCGGCCACCCCGAACTGCCGCGGGTCCGGCACGCTGGTCAGCAGGATGTGAGCGTCGGGGCGATCCCGGCGGAAGTCGTTCACCAGGTCACGGATGCCACCGACGATGAAGTTGTCACCCAGGTACATGACGAAGTCGTCGTCGCCGAGATAATCACGGGCGACCAGGACCGCGTGCGCGAGTCCCAACGGAGCGTGCTGCCGGATGTAGGTGACGGAGATACCGAACGCGGAGCCGTCTCCCACGGCGGACCTGATCTCGTCTGCCGTGTCACCGACGACGATGCCGACATCGCAGATCCCGGCCTCGGCGATCGCCTCCAGCCCGTAGAAGAGCACCGGTTTGTTGGCCACCGGCACCAGTTGCTTGGCCGACGTGTGCGTGATCGGTCGTAAGCGGCTACCCGCTCCGCCCGACAGAACAAGCGCCTTCATGTGACCCCCGAGAACCAGAGATGAACCGTCCACCCTCGCGTCCAGGTTGACGGGGTTGTCTTCAGGGCAGGTCGAGCCCGGGCTGAGAAAGGCATGCTCACCGAGCCCGCAGGGCCTGATCGAGCGCGACGCATTCGGCGTACGCCGGCAACATCCCGTCGGCTAGCGCCTGCTCGATGGTGGGTGCCTCGCGGTCCCGGTCGGACAGGATCGGCTCGATGCCTGCGGGCATGGGCAGGCCCAGCGCCGGGTCCAGGACCGAGAGGGTACGTTCGCCCTCCGGCACGTACTCGGTGGAGAGCATGTACGCCATCGCGGTGTCATCGGCCAACACGACGAAGGCGTGTGCCACTCCGACGGGCAGGTACACCGCGCGGAAAGAGACCGAGTCCAGCAGGGTGGAATCCCACTTGCCGAACGTCGGCGAGCCAACCCGGACGTCGACGACGATGTCTATCGCGCGTCCTGAGGCACAGTACACGTACTTCGCGCACCCGGGCGGGGCCGTCGTGAAGTGCAGGCCGCGCACCACTCCGCGCCGGGAGACGCTGTGATTCGCCTGCATCACCGGGAACAGCGGACGTCCGGCGCCCGCCACGAACGCAGCCTGCTGGAACGGGGAGACGAACCTGCCCCGCGCGTCGGGAAAGACCGTCGGCTCGAACTCGAGGGCACCCTCCACCGCCAACCCACGCACCCGCATCCCTACTCGCCCCACTTCAGATAGACCACCGGTTGCTCGCGGCCGGGGATCTGCCGCAAGGTCACCTGGCCGAGATCGAGGCCGTCTCGGATGGCGGCGGTCACGCCCGGCCACCGGGGATGCCCGAGTTCGTCGAAGGCGATGACGCTCCCTTTGGCGAGGCAGGGACGGATCGCGCGGAGCACGTCACGGGTGGGTTCGTAGAGATCAAGGTCGAAGATGGCCAGCGCGATGATGGTCTCGGGGTTGTCCTGCAGGTACCGCGGGAGCGTCTCGCGCACATCTCCCTCCACGACGAAGGTGCGCTGGACGTGCGCGACAGGATCGCCGGCCTCGTGCGCCGCGAGCACCTCGCGCAGATGGTCCACCTCACCGTCGGGAACCGCGAATCGGCCGACCACGGCACTCGGACTCGCCTGATCGATCTCGGAGATGTCGGGAAAACCGGTGAAGGTGTCGAACCCGATGATTCGGCGGTAGGAGTTGTACGGCTCGTGGAGGCCCCGCAAGGCGGTGAGGGTGGCGAGATGGCGACCGTGCAGGACTCCGAACTCCAGGATGACCCCGGGTACGTCGGAGAGCATCCGATAGAGCGCGTCCATGGCGAGCAGGTCGGCCATTTGATGCCGCCGAAGATACAACGGAAGGTTGTCGATGAGGTAGACCGGCGGGATGGGCGTCTCGATCAACAACTCGGTAAGCCTTTGCCGTACCTGCCGCTCCTGTTCCGACTCGTGCGGCAGGGTTCGAGGATCCCGGTACTCGATATCGGTCATAGATCCCTTCCTTCTCGACGGCTTGTCCGCCATCTCGCCGGGTCGATCGGCTGCGCCGCACAGCCGCAGGCCAGCGGGTCACGACAGTTCGGCCTCCGGCACCGGCCACGCCTGCCACGGGTAGCGGGACGCGGCCCAGCCGAGCCAACTGCACCGACGATGGCCTCTCGAAGTGGAATTCGTGCCGTCGGCGTACGGATATCAGCTTCGTGGGACCGGCTTGACTCTGGCTCAAGAGCCGATGTACCGGCTGTTCGCCGCTCTCCTGTCGAGGTTTCGTGAACCGAGGGTCGGGCGGAAATCAGGGGCACTGCGAGTATGAGGTTGCCACTCCGGCTGGCGGACTGACTCGCTGCGCAACCGGCCCTGGTGCCTTGTCGCCAAACCGTCGTTCGCCGGGCGGAGCCGCATGCTCGACATGGGAGCGTCGCTGACGTGTCTCGATAGGGCCTCGCTACAGGCGTCGCCACAGTTCCGACCCTCGCCCGCTCCGACAAGAAGCTCGTCCGCCTTACCCGGAACTCGAACGCGAACGCGCCTGGCTCGTCGACAGCGGCGTCCTGCCGGCCGATCTGGTCGACCGCAACCGCGAGATAGCCGAGGCCGCGATTCGGCCGTGGACGCCGGTGTTCATAGCCGGCTGATCGAACACGGCTTCGACCCGTCCTTGCCAGGCTGCGAGTTCGACGTCCTGAGATCGCCGATGTAAGGCTGCACGACCCCGACGGTCACGAGCGGTGACCGGGGGCGCTCGGGGACTCGGCTATTCCGTCGGTGTCCTGCGGAGGGCGGGCGACACCAGGCCCATGGCGACGGCAGCCGTGTCCGCCACCAGCCAGATCCGGTAGGGGTCGAGCGGCCAATCGGCCCGATCGATGCTGAACGACACGAGCAGCCCTCCGACGAAGTGCCCGACCTGAAGCGACGTCGATGCCACGACGTCGAGCAACGTCAAGGCCCGGACCGAGGTGGTTTCGTCGACGTCCCGGTGTGCCCGCTCGAGCATGGCCAGAAGGATCGTGAGGTTGGCTGCCGACGCCACGGCCAGGGCCGCGATGGTGATCATCTGCTCGGCGGTCCCGTCGACCGGTGCCCGCACGACGGCGAGGGCGACGGTGGCGGTCAGCAGCACCGGACCGGCCTGCCAGGCATAGCGGCCGAGGTTCGTGTGGCTGGACCGCTCCGCGGGTCGGTTCGGAGCCGGGATGCCGCGGGCGGCGACAGCCAGCAGCAGGGCGACGGCGCCGATGACCGCGAACATCGCCGTACGCAGCACTGGGCCGCCCGAGCCGTACAGCAGGACCGCACCGGCCACGATCAGGCCGCCGGCGGCCCTGCCCCAGGAGTTCACCCGCTGGCGTTCCTGGCTGACGAGGCCGTAGTTCAGCAATGGCTGCCACGAGGGGACGTAGAGCACCGACAGGTTGATCTCCGCCGTGACCGTGACGGCCAGGGCGATGAGGGCGAAACCTCCGCCGACCACGTCCAGACCCACGAGCACCGCCAGGACTGCGCATTCGACGGCGCGTTCGACCTGCGCTCGGACGGTGCGGTGTTGCTTGTTCAGGTCGGCTTTCCAGTCGGGTAGTTCGTTGCCGTCGGCGGGTTTGCGGTAGGGATGATCACGTCGGGGTTGCCGCGGTAGGCGCCGTCGGCGATGACGGGCCGTCCGGTCAGTTTCTGGTCGATGCCGCTGGTCCGGTAGACGATGGTGTCGTTGCGGTTGCTGGGTCGCGGATCGCCGAGGGCGACGACGAGGCGGGTGTGGGCATCGATGGCGACCTGCAGGTTCGTGCTGTAGCGGTAGTTCTTGCTCGGGGCGGCCAGCCGGTGGTCCCGGGTCGGTATGAGGGTGCCGTCGACGATGGTGATCTGGTCGACCCGGCGTCGGTGTACCGGGGCCAGGGCCAGCAGCGGGCCGAGGGTGTCGATCACTCGGTGCGCGGCGGAGTGCGACACCCCGAACAGCGGGCCGATCTGCCGCATCGTCAGGTTCGTGCGCCAGTAGGCGGCGACCAGCAACACCCGATCAGCAAGGTCAAGAGACCACTGCCGGCCCGGCCGGCCGTCGGCGATCGCGTCACCGCCACGCTCGGCGACCAGCCGGACCAGCCTGCGGAACTGGGCGGGCTGCAACCCGGTGAACGGGAAGATCCACTCCGGGCGGGCCGCCGAGATCACCTGCACCCAGACATGATCCACCATCGACCAACCACCGAGTTACGAGACGTCCCTCAGTAACCGCGCTCGGCGACATCACCACCGTGCTCCGCGACGCCGACCCTGCCGACAAGGCCGAGGTGTACCGGCAACTCGGCCTCCGGCTCGCCTACCAGCCGGAAACGCAAACGGTGCGCGCTGAAGTAGATCTCAGCGCACACCGTAGGGCTATGGTTTGTGTCCGAGGGGTGATCGATACCGCAACCCCACCGTCGCAATCCGCTGACGATCACGTGATGATCGACTATCGACGGTAGCTGCCCGGCGTCACCGAGCTTTGCCGATTGCAGCAACACAGGCGGGCGACCCTAGCCGAGGCAGCAGAGCTAACGACGGAAGGGCCGTCGTTAGCTCTGCTCGCACGCAAGGATCAACGCTGAAACATGGTCCGGTGAGTCGGTGGGGCACCACGGCGCTGGGTACTCATGGCAGTCTGCTCTGATGCATCCACCCGTTGGGGCGTCGGGCTCGTTGATCAAGCCGGCCGACGCCTTCGATGTACCGGTGTTTGTACGACACTCGTCGCCCGCGCCCGGCACGCCGTCACCACCCTCACCGCCGAGGCCGACGAAGCAGGCAACGTCTCCACCCGCGTGCGACTCCTGGCCGACGTGCGGACCGCGTTCACCGTGCTCGGCGACCCGCCCGCCGCATCCACACACGACCTACTCGCCGCGCTCAACGGCGACGACGAAGCACCCTGGGCAGGATTCGGGCCAACCGGCCTCACCGGCAAGCGACTCGGCGACCTGCTCCGCGAATTCGGCATCACCTCGACCACCATCCGCTTCCCCGTCGGACAGGCCAAGGGCTACACCCGAGAAGCCTTCACCGACGCATGGAACCGGTACTGCCCCACCCCATCCGTACCATCCGTCCCACCCTCATTTCCGCAGGTCATCCCCGGTACGGATTACCCACCTGGTACGGATCGATCCGTACCACCAACCCCACCCGGACGCGCCCCTGGTACGCATCAATCCGTACCAGCACACCAATCCGTACCGCACCTGACCAGGCAAAACGAGCTTGGTACGGATGGTACGGATACCCCCCGGCGACACGTCACCCACCGTCGACCCTGACCGGACCGCCCGGCACGGCCACCGGCCACCGATCCCGGAAACGGCCCGCTGAGAGCCACACAGGCGCGACCGCCCTATGCCCCTCGCCGGGCCGCCCGAAATCGCGCGCCTCCGGCGCTCTCAGCGGGCCGTTCTACGCCGTTCTGCGGCGACACCTCCCCGTCTATCCCCACAGAGTCCAACCACCCCGGAAAGGCGCTCACCGTGCGACTCGTGCCGCAGAATCAGCCCGCAGACGCGACCGACCGCCAGGAAGGAGACAACGTCATCCGCCTCTCGCCCAAGCCGTTCATGTCCACCGAGGAACTTGCCGGACTGCTCGACGTCGACCCGTCGACCATCCGGCGGTGGCGCACTCTCCAACCGTTGCAGGGTTCGCCGTTCATTCAGATCTCCGACCGGGTGGTGAAGTACGCGACGACCGATGTCGAACGGTGGCTGTCGGCCCGTCGCATCTACCCGCAGGCGGCCTGATGGCCACGCCGCAGCAACCACCGATCGGCGTACGGCTGACCACCGATGTGGAGTACCGGCCCGGCCGCGACCGGCCGTACCGGGCACGGGTGCGGTGGACCGACCCGACCAGCAAGCGCCGGCTGTCCAAATCAACGACGGTCGCCACACCGGAAGAAGCGCAAGCCTGGATCGACGGCATGGCCAGTGCCGCACAAGGTGGCGTCGACCCGGTCGCCGCTACCAAGCGGCTCGCCGAGTACGGCGAGAGCGTGATGACGCTGGCCCTACGCGGCTTGGAACGCAAGACGCTTGATCCGTACCTGGCAGGGTGGCGTAAGCGGGTGGTGCCGACGCTCGGCCACATTCCTGTTCGGATGATTACCAATGGCGCGGTGGATCGGGCGGTGCATTCCTGGATCGCCGACGAATACAGCCGATCTACGGTGAAGAACAGCCTCGCCGTGCTGGTCCGCGTGCTGGAACAGGCCGTACGCGACGGCATCATCCAACGGAATCCCGCACAGGTCACCGGGTGGCAGCGCGAATACCAGCGGGCCGAAGACGAGTTGGACGATCCGCGCTCGCTGGCCCTGCCCGATTGGGAAACGCTGACCAAGCTTGCCGCTGCACTGGTGGACCGATCCGCGAACAACTTCACCGGTTGGGCCGACGTGGTGGTATTCGCAGCCTGTACCGCCGCTCGGATCGGTGAGGTTTCCGGCGTGCGGGCCGAGGACATCGACCGGGAAACGTGGATGTGGACAGTGCGCCGCCAAACCACACCCAGCCCCGGTGGCCTCATCGACAAGGGCACCAAAGGAAAACGCGCCCGGACCGTGCCCCTGATCGAAGAGGTACGGCCGATCGTCGCTCACCGCCTGGCCGCCGCGACCAAGCCTGATTCCCGGCTGTTCACCGGCCCGCGCGGTGGCCGAATCAGTACCGCCGTGCTCCGCGACGCGACGCATTGGGATGAGGTGGTGACCAAGCTGGGATTCGAGCACCTACGCCGACACGACCTACGGCACACCGGCCTCACCTGGATGGCCGACGCAGGCGTACCCGTGCACGTCCTACGGAAGATCGCCGGACACGGGTCGCTGACCACAACCCAGCGCTACCTACACCCCGACCGGCAATCGATCACCGACGCCGGAACGGCCCTCAGCGCCCATCTGAAGGCCCGCCGGTCCCCAGATGGTCCCCAGCTACGCGCCGTCTAGATCAGGAAACCCCTACTACCTCAGTACGAATTAGAGGCCGTTGACCAGGGAGAATATCCCGGTCGACGGCCTCTTTTCGTGCTGTCGGGACGGCCGGATTCGAACCGACGACCCCTTGACCCCCAGTCAAGTGCGCTACCAAGCTGCGCCACGTCCCGTTGCCACCGCCGGACCTTGCCCGCGACAGCCGGTACAGCTTAGCGCAGCCTCCCCCATCCGTCGCACAGCCCCCACCCCACACCGCCGCCTCGCCGAACAGCTCACCCCCGCTAGAGCATCCTAGGAAGATAGGTGAGCAGCAAAAGGGCCCGGGTGGAGGCGAGCGCCTCCACCCGGGCCCGGGTAAGACAGGATCAGCCGTGTGCTTTGCCTCGGCCGCCGGGGCCGAGCTTCTTGCGGGGGCGTACCGAGATCTCGATCGGGCTGCCCTCGAAGCCGAACTCCTCGCGCAGCTTGCGCTCGACGAAGCGCTGGTACCCGGCGTCCAGCGGGGCGGTGGTGAACAGCACGAACCGGGGTGGGGCCACGCCCGCCTGGGTGGCGAACAGGATCCTCGGTGCCCGTCCCCCACGTACGGGGTGCGGGGTGGCCTGGACCAGGGCGGTGAGCCAGGCGTTGAGCTGCGCGGTGGGGATGCGGGTCTCCCAGCTGTCCAACGCCCGGTGCAGGGAGGCGGCGAGCTTGTCGACGGCCCGGCCGGTCATCGCCGACAGGTTCAGCCGGATCGCCCACGGGATGCGGCGCAGTTCCCGCTCGATCTCCTTGTCCAGGTAGTACCGACGGTCGGCGTCGACCAGGTCCCACTTGTTGAAGGCGATGACCAGTGCCCGGCCGGCCTCGGTGACCATGGACAGGATCCGCTGGTCCTGTTCGCTGATCGGCTCGCTGGAGTCGAGCAGCACCACCGCCACCTCGGCGGCCTCGATCGCGGAGGCGGTACGCAGGCTGGCGTAGTACTCCGTGCCGCTGGCCTTGCCGACCCGCTTGCGCAGCCCGGCGGTGTCCACCAGGTGCCAGGTCTCGCCGCCGATGGTGACCAGGCTGTCCACCGGGTCGACCGTGGTGCCGGCGACCGCGTCGACCACCGCGCGTTCCTCACCGGAGAAGCGGTTGAGCAGGCTGGACTTGCCGACGTTGGGTCTACCGACCAGGGCCACCCGGCGGGGACCGCGGGGACGGTTCTCCACGATCTTCGGTGCCTCGGGCAGCGCGGCCATGATGGCGTCGAGCAGGTCGCCGGAGCCGCGGCCGTGCAGTGCCGACACCGGGTGCGGTTCACCGAGGCCGAGGGACCACAGCGAGGTGGCCTCCAGTTCGATGTTGGTGTTGTCGGCCTTGTTGGCGACCAGGATCACCGGTTTGGCGCTGCGCCGCAGCATCTTCACGGCCGCCTCGTCGACGTCGGTGGAGCCCACCGTGGCGTCGACCACGAACACCACCACGTCGGCGCTGGCCACGGCCGTCTCGGCCTGCGCGGCGATGGCCGCGGCCCGGTCCTTGGCGTCCGGTTCCCACCCGCCGGTGTCGACCACGGTGAAGGTCCGGCCGGACCACTGTGCGTCGTACGGGATCCGGTCGCGGGTCACTCCGGGGACGTCCTCGACGACCGCCTGGCGGCGGCCGATGATCCGGTTGACCAGTGTGGACTTGCCGACGTTCGGGCGGCCGACCACGGCCACCACCGGCTGCGGGCCGGTCGGCTCCTCGATGTCGAGGTCCGGTTCCCGCAGCTCCACCCAGCCGTCGTCGTTGCTCATGCCACTCCCCGCTCGGTGAGCAGCTCACGCAGTCGGGCCACGACCTCGTCGATGCCCAGTTCGGTGCTGTCCAGCACCACGGCGTCGGCGGCCTGGGCGAGCGGGTCGGCCTTGCGGGTCGAGTCCAACTGGTCGCGGCGGGCCAGGTCGGCGGCGGTGGCGGCGACGTCGGCGGCGTTCTCGGCGCTGCGCCGGGCGGCCCGGGCCTCCGCCGAGGCGGTGAGGTAGACCTTCAGGTCGGCGTCCGGGGCCACCACGGAACCGATGTCGCGGCCCTCGACCACGATCCGGCCGGCCTTGTCGATCATGTCGCGTTGCCGGGCGACCAGCAGGGCCCGCACCGCCGGTACGGCGGCCACCGCGGAGACGGCGGCGGTCACGTCGGCGCCTCGGATCTCGGCCTCGACGTTCACCCCGTCGACGGTCACGGTGTAGCCCGCCGGGTCGGTGCCGATGCGCAGGTCGACCTCGCCGGCGACCTTGGCCACGGCGTGGGCGTCGTTGAGGTCGACGCCGGAGCGCAGCACCGCCCAGGTGACGGCCCGGTACATCGCGCCGGTGTCCAGGTAACGGGCGGCCAAGCTGGTCGCCAGCCGTCGCGAGACGGTGGACTTACCCGAACCGGACGGCCCGTCCACAGCGACGACGCAGCGTCCGACCGGTATCTTTTCTTCCACCGTTGTCCTCCTCAGCCCGTACCTCACGTTCCGCCGTCATCGGCGGACGCGAGCGGTTGTCACACATGTCTCAATCATCCCCGGCGCCGAACCCCACGGCCCGCCGGGCCGTCCGCGAGCCTACCCCCAGCGGTACCCGCGACCGCGCGGTCAGTCACCCACGGCCTTGAACAGGGCGGCGACCTCCGCGTTGGTCAGGCGTCGGGTCCGCCCGCTGCGCAGGTCGCCGAGCCGGATCGGCCCGATGGCGGTACGCACCAGCCGGCTCACCGGGTGCCCCACCTCGGCGAGCAACCGTCGTACGATGTGTTTGCGCCCTTCGTGCAGGCTCAGCTCCACCTGGGCGGTACGCCCCAGGGAGTCCACCACCCGGAAGCCGTCCACGGTGACCGGCCCGTCCTCCAGTTCGATGCCGGCGGCCAGCCGCTTGCCGAGGTTGCGCGGGATGGGCCCGGCCACCTCGCACAGGTAGGTCTTCTGCACCCCGTAGGAGGGGTGCATCAGCCGGTGCGCGAGGGTGCCGTCGTTGGTGAGCAGCAGCAGGCCCTCGCTGTCCGCATCGAGCCGCCCGACGTGGTAGACCCGCTGCTCGACCCGGTTGCCGAGGAAGTCGGCCAGCGCGGTGCGGCCCTTCTCGTCGGCCATGGTGGAGACCACGCCGCGGGGCTTGTTCATGGCCAGGTACACCAGCCGGGTGTCGGCCTGGAGCCGTTCACCGTTGACGTGGATGACGGCGGTGGCGGGATCGACCTTGTCGCCGAGCTGCGCCACCCGCCCGTTGACCGTCACCTTCCGACGGAAGATCAGGTCCTCGCAGGCGCGCCGGGAGCCGACACCGGCGGCGGCGAGCACCTTCTGGAGGCGTTCCGGGCCGGTGTAGACGGGCGCGTCGGGTGAGGGGGTGCGGTTATCGCGAAGCATCGGCAAGCTCTTCTACGTCGTCGGGGAGGAACGGGGCCAGCGGTGGCAGGTCGTCGAGGCTGTTCAGGCCGAGTTTCTCCAGGAACATCGTGGTCGTCCGGTACAGGAACGCCCCGCTGTCGGACTCGGTGCCGCACTCTTCGATCAGCCCTCGGGAGACCAGGGTACGGATGACCCCGTCGCAGTTGACACCGCGGATGGCCGAGATGCGGGACCGGGTGACCGGCTGCTTGTAGGCCACCACGGCCAGGGTCTCCAGGGCGGCCTGGGTGATGCGTACGGACTGCCCGTCGAGGACGAACCGTTCCACGTAGGTGGCGTATTCCGGCCGGGTGTACAGCCGCCACCCGCCGGCGGCCCGGCGCAGGTCGAAGCCGTGACCGGCGGCGGTGTATCCGGCGGCGATCTCGTCGAGCATCGGGCCGATCCGCGCCGGCGGCTGCTCCAGCACCTGGGCCAGGGTCAGCTCGCTGACCGGTTCGTCCACCACCAGCAGGATCGCCTCCAGGGCGCCGCGCAGTTCGGTGTCGTCGAGCACCGGCGCCGGTTCCGGTGCCGGCCGGGTCCGCCCCGACCGCTGCCGACGCACCACCGCAGCGCCGGCAGTTCCCCCCGCCGTCACCGCACCGACGACACCCGTCTCCCCCGCCGCCGCACCGGCGGCACCCGCGTCATCCGGCGCCGCACCTACGACATCCGCGTCATCCGGCACATCGGCCTGGGCCGGAGTGGATGGCGCAGTCAGGGCGTGGGAAGGCCCCTGGCGGGGCACCTCCGGGTCACGATCGGGGGCGGCGGCCTCGACGGGTGGGGCGGGGCGCTGCCAGGGTGGGATCCAGGCTGCGGCCTGGTCAGCCAGCGAATCGCCACGTTCCTCGTGGGTCATTCGGCCTGCTCCTCGCTCGTTGCCGTCCCGTCCGGGTTCGGTTCGGCCGGGGCCCCGGCGTACTCGTCGATGGCCAGGGCCGGTCCGCCGTCGGCGGGACCGGTCCAGCGTACGGTCAACTCCTCCAACGCCTGTTCCTGCACGAAGGCCACCACCCCCTGCCGGTACAACTCCAGCAGGGCCAGGAACCGGGCCACCACCTCCAGGGTGGCTTCGCAGTCGACGCAGAGCAGGGTGAAGGTGGCCGTACCGGCCCGGCGTAGCCGTTCGGCGATGATCGCGGCGTGTTCCCGGACACTGACCCGGACCATGTGCACGTGGGCGATGGAGACCTCCGGCACCGGCTTCGGGGTCATCGCCCGTACGGCCAGGTCCCGCAGCCGCTGCACACCGATGTTGAGCACCAGGTCCGGCAGGGCCTCGGCGTAGCGGGGTTCCAGGGTGACCGCGCGGGGATAACGGCGTCCCCCGACCTCCTCCAGGGCGGCGATGTGCGCGGCCGCCTCCTTGTACGCCTTGTACTGGAGCAGCCGGGCGAAGAGCAGGTCTCGCGCCTCGAGCAGGGCCAGGTCCTCCTCGTTCTCCACCTCGGCGGCCGGCAGCAGCCGGGCCGCCTTCAGGTCGAGCAGGGTGGCGGCGATGAGCAGGAACTCGCTGGCCTCGTCGAGGTCCCAGTCGTCTCCCATGGCCCGGATGTAGGCGATGAACTCGTCGGTGACCTGGTGCAGGGCGACCTCGGTCACATCCAGCTTGTGTTTGCCGATCAGTTGCAGCAGCAGGTCGAACGGGCCGGTGAAGTTGGCCAGCCGCACGGTGAATCTGCCGGGATCGGCCGAATCGTCGACAGCGGCGTCCGCACCGACCGGGCCGGCGTCCGGCTCGGCCACCCGGGTCGGATCGTCCGCGGCGGCGGGGTCGAGGGGCGGCGCGGTCACGTCGACGACCGTAGTCCACGGCCTGGCCACGGGATTGCGGAGCCTACCGCTCCGCCTGCGCGGCAATCACCTCGCGGGCGAGCTGGCGGTAGTTGCGGGCCCCGGAGGAGGCCGGGTCGAGGGTGGTGATCGGGGCCCCGGCGACGGTGGACTCGGGGAACTTCACCGTCTTGGTGATCACCGTCTGGTAGACCTTGTCGCCGAATGCCTCCACCACCCGTTGCAGCACCTGCCGGCAGTGGGTGGTGCGGCTGTCGTACATGGTGGCGAGGATGCCTTCGAGTTCCAGGTCGAAGTTGAGCCGCTCCCGCACCTTGTCGATGGTGTCCAGCAGCAGGGCCACCCCGCGCAGGCTGAAGAACTCGCACTCCAGCGGGATGAGCACCCCGTGCGCCACGGTCAACGCGTTGATCGCCAGCAGGCCCAGGGAGGGCTGGCAGTCGATCAGGATGTAGTCGTACTCCTTGCGGACGCTCCTGAGCACCCGGGCCAGGGCCATCTCCCGGGCGACCTCGTTGACCAGCTGGATCTCGGCGGCGGAGAGGTCGATGTTGGCGGGCAGCAGGTGCAGACCGGCGACGTCGGTCTTGATCAGGACGTCCTCGGCGGTGACGTCGTCCTGCATCAGCAGGTTGTAGACCGACAGGTCCAGGTTGTGCGGGTTGACCCCCAGGCCGACCGAGAGGGCGCCCTGCGGGTCGAAGTCGACAAGCAGCACCTTGCGGCCGTACTCGGCCAGGGCGGCACCCAGGTTGATGGTCGTGGTGGTCTTGCCCACCCCGCCCTTCTGGTTGGCCATCGCGATGATCCGGGCCGGGCCGTGCCGGTCGGTGGGCATCGGCTCGGGGATCGGCTTGCGCATCGTGTAGGCGGCCGGGTCGGCCGGGCCCAGGTCAGCACCGAGGGCATTCTGCTGTTCGCGGAGCTCCGACGTCCAGGTCTCGGCACGGTCACCGTTGCCAGCCATGTCCTCGTTGCCCCCTCCCGACGACCATCCGGCGTCGGAGCCGCCCGACGTCCTTCGCGGCGCCGCTGCGTACCCCGGTCATCTCGCCGCCAGGGCCCGCGCTGCCGACTGTACGCCACCGGCCAGCAGGGCGTTCGGCACCTGCTCGGCGTGTCGGCCGACGGCACCGCCCGGCAGCGCTCAATTGCGGGCGCGGGGGTGGGCGGTGGCGTAGACCTCACGCAGTCGGTCGACGGTGACCAGAGTGTAGACCTGGGTGGTGGTGACCGAGGCGTGCCCCAGCAACTCCTGCACCACCCGTACGTCCGCGCCGCCGTCGAGCAGGTGGGTGGCGTAGGAGTGGCGCAGGGTGTGCGGGGAGACCGCCTGCGGTCCCTCGACGGGTAGGCCGGCGCGCTGCGCGGCCCGACGCAGGATGGTCCAGGCCCCCTGCCGGGTCAACGGCCCACCCCGGGCGTTGAGGAAGACCGCCGGGGTGCCCCGGCCGGCGGCGACCAGTCCGGGCCGGGCGCGGACCAGGTAGGCGCCCAGGGCCCGCTGGGCGTACCCGCCGATCGGCACCAGGCGGTCACGTCCGCCCTTGCCGCGCAGCAGCACCACCGCCTCGGTGAGGTCCACATCGTCCACCGCGAGACCGACCGTCTCGGAGATGCGGGCCCCGGTTCCGTACAGGAACTCCAGCAGTGCCCGGTCGCGCAACGCGAGCGGCGCGGCCTCCCCGGCGGCCTCCACCGGCCCGGCGGCCTCAAGCAGCCGGAGCACCTCCTCCAGCGACAGGGCGCGGGGCAGCCGGCGCGGCGGGGCGGGCGGCCGGACGTCGCGGCTGGGGTCGGCGGTGGTCAGGCCCTCGCGCAGGGCGAACCGGTGCAGGCCCCGCACGGCGCTGGCGGCCCGGGCGGCGGAGGAGGCGGCCAGGGGCGGGTGCCCGTCCTCGCCGGTGCGCAACCGGGCCAGGTGGCGTTCGATCTCGCCGGTGGGGACGACGGCCAGGTCGGTGACTCCGGCGGCGGCCAGGCTGTTCAGGTAGCGGTCCAGGTCGCGGCGGTAGGACACCAGGGTGTTCGTGGCCAGGCCGCGTTCGACCGTGAGGTGGTCCAGGTAGCCGCGTAGGGCGCGGCGCAGGGCCGGCGCGGGCTGGTGGCCCGCGCCGGCTCCGTCCGCTGCGGCGGTCGGGGTGCGGCCGGTCAGGCCAGCACCTCGGCCAGCGGAGTGGTCGGCAGGTCGTGTGCCTCAGCGACCGGGCCGTACACGACCTGTCCGTCGTGTGTGTTCAGGCCCAGCGCCAGCGCCGGATCGCGGCGGGACGCCTCACGCCAGCCGTGGTTGGCCAGCTCCAGCGCGTACGGCAGGGTGACGTTGGTCAGTGCGTACGTGCTGGTGTTCGGTACTGCGCCGGGCATGTTCGCCACGCAGTAGAAGATCGAGTTGTGCACCTTGTAGACCGGGTCGGCGTGCGTGGTGGGCCGGGAGTCCTCGAAGCAGCCGCCCTGGTCGATCGCGATGTCGACGAGCACGCTGCCGGGCTTCATCCGGGAGACCAGTTCGTTGGAGATCAGCTTGGGGGCCTTGGCGCCGGGCACCAGGACCGCGCCGATGACCAGGTCCGCGTCCAGCACGGCCCGCTCGATCTCGTACGCGTTCGACGCCACGGTCTGCAGGTGGCCCCGGTAGATGGCGTCGGCCTGCCGCAGCCGGCCGACGTTCTTGTCCAGCAGCAGCACCTCGGACTGCAGGCCGAGCGCGATGGCGGCGGCGTTCATGCCGGAGACCCCGGCGCCGATGACGACGGTCTTGGCCGCGTAGACGCCGGAGACCCCGCCGGGCAGCACCCCCCGGCCACCACCGGTACGCATCAGGTAGAAGGCGCCGACCTGCGGGGCCAGTCGACCGGCCACCTCGGACATCGGGGCGAGCAGCGGCAGCGACCGGTCCGGCAGTTCCACGGTCTCGTACGCGATGCCGGTGACCTTGCGGTCGAGCAGCGCCCGGGTGCAGTCGGCGGACGCGGCCAGGTGCAGGTAGGTGAAGAGCACCTGCCCTTCGCGCATCCGGTGGTACTCCTCGGCGACCGGCTCCTTGACCTTGAGCACCAGTTCCGCGGCGGCCCACACCTCGTCGGCGGTGTCCAGGATCTTCGCGCCGGCGGCGGCGAACTCCTCGTCGGTGATGCTCGACCCGAGTCCGGCGCCGGCCTCGATGAAGACCTGGTGACCGCTGCGGGTGAACTCGTTGACTCCCGCCGGTGTGATCGCGACGCGGTACTCGTGGTTCTTGACCTCGCGTGGAATACCGACCTTCACGATGCAGTCACCTTTCTCCGCCGGACCGTCGCCCCGCCTGCGCGGTGTGTGGTGGCGCCTTTGCCGCCACGGTCGACCGATCCCGTCGGCGCAGTTTAAGCGGGTCGGAAAGGCACCGGGGCCTGCACTGTGACACCTGGTGGTCGTGGACGTTGACGAAGTGTCAGGTGTCAGACCGCGCCCCTCGGTGGAGGGTCCCCTCAGCCGTCAGGACAGGATTCCCGCTGTGATCTCGCACTTCGGGCAGTCCGGTGCGCAGGCCCGCGAAGGGATCACTATTGTGTCGCCTCATGACCTATCCCCCTCCGCCCGGATATCCCCAGGGCGTTTCTGACAAGAGCAAGCTCGTCGCCGGCATCCTGCAGATCCTGCTGGGTGGCTTCGGCGTCGGCCGCTTCTACATGGGCGACACCAAGACGGGTGTCATCCAGCTGATCGTCACCATCGTGACCTGCGGCATCGGCAGCCTTTGGGGCCTCATCGACGGCATCCTGATCCTGGTCAACGGTGGCGTCGACGGGCAGGGACGCCCGCTGCGCGACTGACCCGTGACATCACGCAGGGGCCGGGCGAGGATTCGCCCGGCCCCTGCGTCTCGCGTGGTCCGACTTCAGCGCGGCAGCGGGGCGTCCGCCCGGCGCAGCCCCGACCAGCCGGCGTCGCGGGCCCGGGCGGCGGCCAGCAGCCCGGCCACACAGGAGGCGTTGGTGATCTCCCCGGCCAGCACCATGCCGACCGCCTCGTCCAGGTCGATCCGCACGATCTGCAGGTCGGCCTCCTCCTCGTGCCGGTCGTGGCGCTGCTCCGCGGGCACCTCGGTGAGGTCGCGGGCCAGGTAGACCCGGACCAGTTCGTTGGTGAACCCGGGCGAGCTGTGCAGGTCGACCAGCACATCGAAGCGCCCGGCGACCAGGTCGACCTCCTCGGCCAGCTCCCGGGCCGCGGTGAGCGCCGGATCCTCGCCGGCCACGTCGGTCAGGCCGGCCGGCAGCTCCCACAGCCGTCGCCCGACCGGTTGGCGGTACTGCCGGATCAACACCACCTGACCGGCGTCGTCCACCGCCACCACCGCCACCGCTCCGACGTGCCGGACCAGGTCGCGGGTGACGATGTCACCGCCGGGCATGGTCACCTGCTCGGAGACCACGTCGAAGATGCGACCCGAGTAGCGCACCTCACGCGAGCGCACCTCGTAGTGGTGCTCGACCCCGCTCACGAGGCCGAGGCCGCCGATGCGGCGGTGCCGTTGCGGGTGGCCCGCTGGGCCCCCTCCAGGTCGACCGGAAGCTGATCGGCCTGGGAGTACGCCACCGCGGCCTGCACGAAGGCGGCGAACAGCGGATGGGGCCGGGTCGGGCGGCTCTTGAGTTCCGGATGCGCCTGGGTGGCCACGAAGAACGGGTGCAGGTCCCGGTCCAGTTCGATGAACTCGACCAGCCGACCGTCCGGCGAGGTGCCGGAGATCCGCAGCCCGGCCTTGGTCAACTGGTCCCGGTAGGCGTTGTTCACCTCGTAGCGGTGCCGGTGTCGTTCGCTGACCTCGGTGCTGCCGTACGCCTCGGCGACGATCGACCCCTCGGCCAGCTTCGCCGGGTACGCCCCCAGCCGCATGGTGCCGCCCAGGTCGCCCTTGCCGGCGACGATGTCCTCCTGGTCGGCCATGGTGGCGATGACCGGGTGCACGGCGTCGGCCTCGAACTCCACCGAGTTGGCGCCCTCCAGGCCGGCCAGGTGCCGGGCCACCTCGATGGTCATGCACTGCAGGCCGAGGCAGAGCCCGAGCAGTGGAATGCCGTTCTCCCGGGCGTACCGGGCGGTGCCGATCTTGCCTTCGATGCCGCGCACCCCGAACCCACCCGGGATGACGATGCCGTCCACCCCGGCCAGGGCCGCCGCCGCGCCGGCGGGGGTGACGCAGTCGTCGCTGGGCACCCAGCGCAACTGCACCCGGGCCCGGTTACCGAACCCGGCCGCCCGGATCGCCTCACTCACCGACAGGTACGCATCCGGCAGGTCGACGTACTTGCCGACCAGGGCGACCGTGATGGTGCGCTGCGGCTGGTGCACCCGCTCCAGCAGGTCGTCCCAGCCGTCCCAGTCCACGTCCCGGAAGGAGAGCCCGAGCCGGCGCACCACGTACGCGTCCAGCCCTTCGCGGTGCAACACCTTGGGGATGTCGTAGATGCTGGGGGCGTCCGGGGCGGCGATGACGGCCTCGGCGTCGACGTCGCAGTACAGCGACAGCTTGTGCTTGAGCTTGTCCGGGATGTCGCGGTCGGAGCGGCACACGATGGCGTCGGGCTGGATGCCGATGTTGCGCAGCTGCGCCACGGAGTGCTGGGTCGGCTTGGTCTTCAACTCCCCGGACGGCGCCAGGTAGGGCACCAGGGACACGTGCAGGTAGAAGCAGTTGTCCCGGCCCAGGTCGTGCCGGACCTGACGGATCGCCTCCAGGAACGGCAGCGACTCGATGTCACCGACCGTGCCACCCACCTCGGTGATCACCACGTCCGGGGTACGGCCGTCGTCGTCCGGGTCGCCCATGGCCAGGATCCGGGACTTGATCTCGTTGGTGATGTGCGGGATCACCTGGACGGTGTCGCCCAGGTACTCGCCGCGCCGCTCCTTGGCGATCACGTCGGAGTAGATCTGGCCGGTGGTGACGTTCGCCTTGCCGGACAGCGCCCGGTCCAGGAACCGCTCGTAGTGGCCGACGTCCAGGTCGGTCTCGGCGCCGTCCTCGGTGACGAAGACCTCGCCGTGCTGGAACGGGTTCATGGTGCCGGGGTCGACATTGAGGTAGGGGTCGAGCTTCTGCATCACCACGCGGAGTCCCCGCGCGGTGAGCAGGTTGCCGAGGCTGGAGGCGGTCAGCCCTTTACCCAGGGAGGAGGCGACGCCCCCGGTGACGAAAATGTGCCTGGTCGTCCGTGCTGAAGGGGCCAAGGCCTGCTCCCGTGTCGTCCGTTGCGGTCGTGCAGACCGCCGAGCCGATCAGCGAAGTGATCACGCGATCCACGGGATTCCACGCTAACACCTCCCCTGGGCGGCCCCGGTGCCGCACCCGAGGTAGGCCGTCGCGGTTCACCCGGTCGCGACCTCGGCCGATGACCGTACCGCCCGGCCGCGCTGGCCTCCGGGCTCACTCGACGGCACCGCGCCGCCCGTGGTGGCGGCCCCGCCACCCTCGGCGGCCGGGTCCACGACACCCGCCCCGCCGGCGGCCGCTTCCGCCCCGGCCGGCCTACCCTCGGCTGCCGGGCCGCCCTCGGCTGCCGACCCCGAAGATGCCGGCCCGTCCTCGGGTGCCGGGCCGCCTTCGGGTGCCGGCGCGCCTGAGGGGCCGGAGTCCTGTGGGCGGTCGGTGCCCGGGCGGGTCCGGTCCGCGGCGTGGTCGAGCACCCGCAGCGCCGCCAACGCCGCCATCGGCACCACCACGGCCGCCGCTGCGCCCGCCACGTCCAGGCCCACCGCCCCCAACACCCCACCGATCACGGCCGCCACCCCGGTGCCGGCCATGGCCGCGCGGATCGCCGGGTAGATGCCGAACAACCGCATCAGCCCGCCCCAGGGTCGCAGCAGGGCGAACCACAGCAGCAGGGCCCCGACCAGGGCCAGCACCGTCAGCGGGCTGTTGACCAGGGTCTGGAAGCTGGAGGCGCTGGAACGTTGCACCGTCAACCCGCCGGTGCCGTCGCCCAGGGCGGCGAGGAACCGGCCCAGGCTCCCCCGCTCGCCGGGCGGACGACCCAGGTCCACCACCGCGAAACCGACGGTCACCGCCAGCCCGGCCATCCCCGCCCAGGCCAGGCGGGTCATGGTCAACCAGCCGCCGGCACTGACCGCCGCGGCCACGCTCACCCCGGCGGTCAGGGCGATCGCCCCGATCGAGTCGGCACCCAGATAGGGGCTGCCGACCACCACCACGGCGGCACCACCGACCAGCACCATCACGGTAGGTCGCCACCGGCGGTGCACCTGTTGGGCCAGCCAACCGGCGGTCAGCAGGGCGGCGGCGACGAACACACCGAGCCCCACCGTGCCCAGCCCGGCGTAGCGGCCCCCCTCCAGCGCGGAGTAGCCGATCACGCCGTTGAGTTGCAGGCGGGCGCCGGTGACCACATCCAGGCCGACCGCCAGGGTGGTCAGCCCGGCCACCGCGCCGAGGGGCCCCAGGGTGCTGCGGTAGCCCGGTGCCAGCCGCACCAGCAAGGTCGTGGCGGCCAGCAGGGCGGCCGTCAACCCGGCGAAGGTGGCCGCCGGGTAGGTGTTGCGCCACCAGGGCACGGCCTCGGCCAGCAGGGCCGCCGGCATCGCCAGGGCGGCGGCGACCAGCAGCAGTTCCACGACCGCCACCACCCGCGGGGACACCGGCTTCGGACCGTACGGTCCGGCGTGCCGGCGGGCCCGACGCAGCAGCGGCAGCACCGCCACGGCCAACGCCACCTGGACCCCGGCCAGCAGGGTGAAGAACCCCCCGGCGACCTCCCGTTGCGCGGCGGCCTCCCGGTCGGCGTCGGCCGGTTCGGTGATCGCGGCGGCCAGGTCGTCCGGGCGGCCACCGACGGACTCGGCGGGTCGGCCGAGGAAGGGCCGGTCCGGCATCGGGCGATCCAACGCCGTCAACGCGGTCGGGGCCAGGTCGATCAGTTGCAGGTAGCCCCGACGTCCGGTGGTCGGCGAGGTCAACCAGCCGTTGTCCCAACCCGGGCCGTCGGCCACGGCCACGTGCAGCCGGGAGGGGCGTTCGGTGTCGGCGACCCCAGCCACGATCACCAGGGAGTTCGGTGGCCGGGCGGCCAGCACCCGGGCCAGTTGGGTGTCGGCCTCCCGCGCCGCCGCGGCACGTTCGGCCGGGTCCGCACCGGCGACCGTGCCCAGGTCGACGATGCTCAGTACGCAGGAACTGAGCAGCCCGGCCGGATCCGCCGGCAGGGTCGGCTCGTACCGGTCGACCCGGCCGAAGGGTCGGGCCGCCGCCACCGCAGCCCCCGGGCCGACCGCGACCGAACAGCGCACCGACTCCGACAGGGCGCCCGGCACGGTGCCCCACGGCAGCCGGTCCTGGTTGTGCACGACGACGCCCTCCTGCTCGGGCAGGTTCGCCCCGATGCGGTCCGGCCGGTCCACCCGCACCTCGGCCGGTGGGCACTCGCCGTCCGGCTGGCCGCTGGTCCACCCGGCGAAGCTGCCCGCCCCCAGGGTCAGCCAGCCGTCCAGCGGGCAGGTGGGCCGGTAGGCCGACCGCACCGACAGGGAGCCGATGGAGCCATTGCGGGCCAACTGCCACAGGGTCGGGGTGCGTTCGGCGTCGACGTCCTCCCACCGCAACCCGGCCACCCCGACCAGCACCACGAAGTCGGCGCCGGGTCGAGCCGGCGGGGTGGTCGGCCGGGCGGCCAGGGCGACGATGCCCATCACCACGACGACCAGGGTGAGCAGGATCGAAGCGGCTCGGCGCACCATCATCGGCGTCCCGTCGACGAGGCGTCGGCATCCGGGGTGGCCAGTTCGGTGTAGAGGGTGACCAGTTGGGCCACCGTGTCCGACTCGGTGGGCCAGGTAGCCGCCTGGGCCGCACCGCACCGCCCCAACTCGGTGCGGCGGCGGTCGTCGTCGAGCAGGTCACGGACCGCGGCGTCGACCGCGTCGACGTCACCCGGCGGCACCAGCACGGCCGCGTCGCCGACCAGCTCCGGCAGCCCACCCACCGCGGTGGCCACCAGCGGCACCCCGGCCCGCAGCGCCTCCTGGGCGAACAACTGCCGGGCCTCCCAGCCACTGGTGACCACGGCCAGGTCCGCCGCGGCCAGCAGGTCCGCCACATCGGTACGGTGCCCGAGCAGGGTGATCGGGGCCCGGACGGCACTGATCCGGGCGGCCAGCGGCAGGTACGCCGGTCCACTACCGGCGATCACCACGGCCGGAGGTGGAGTCCGGGTCCGCCACCGGGCGGCGGCGTCGATCAGCACGTCGTAGCGCTTCTGCGGATGCAACCGGCCGACCGAGAGGATCAACGGCTGGTCGGCGGCGACCGCGAACTCGGCCCGTACGGCGGTCCGCCCGCGTCGCGGGGCGGGCAGCGCCGGCGCGGCCACCGGGGCCAGCCGGGCGTCCCGGGCCCCGAGCGCCACCGCCCGCTCGACCAGATCGGCGGAGGCCCCCAGCACCACCCGGGCCCCGCGGGCGACGATCCGCTCGACCAGGCGGGACAGCCCACCCCGCAGCCCACCGGCGAGCACCGCGTTGTGCCAGGTGACCACCAGCGGGGCGGGCGGTCGGGCGAGCACCCCCACCAGGGCGGCGCGTAGTCCGTGCGCGTGCAGGACCCGCACCTGCTCGGCGGCGAGCACCCGTCGCAGCGCCGTCACCGCCCGGGCGTCGCCGGGGGCGGGGCTGGCCGGGATCTCCACCGCCGCGAAGCGGGCCCCGGCGCCGACGAAGTCGAACTGGTCCTGGGTCGCCGCCGGCCCGCAGACCAGCACCGACTGCCCGGCGGCGGTCAACCCGCGGGTCAGCGCCCGCACATGTTGACCGACTCCACCGGTACTGGAGGCCAGCAGCAGCACCACGGTGCCCGTCCGCTCAGGCGTAGCCACCGGCTGATCACTCCTTCCCGTCGCCCTGCTCCGGGGGGCTCCCGTCCTGCTGCCTATCCCGTAGGCGGGCCGGCAGCCGTCGGCGCAGCCCGGCCAGCACCGGACGCACGTCACGCCGGTCGACCGACCAGACCACGGCGAGGAACACGACGCCGACCAAGACTCCGGACAGCATGCCCTGCCCCAGGGCCACCCACCGCGTCGGGGTGCCGTCCCCGTCGGCCACCAGCCGCAGCAGCCCCAGCGCGGCCAGCGCCCCCGCGGTGGCGCCCAGCAGCCCGGCCCCGGCGGCCCGGGCGGCACCGGCGAGCGCGGCCGACCCGGCCGCACGTCGTACGGCGACCAGCAGCAGCCCGCCCAGCAGGAGCATGCCGACCGAGTTGGCCAACGCCACCGCGAGCACCCGGTCGGCCACCGGCAGCAGCGCAGACAGCGGCAGCAGGACCAGCGGGACGGCCAGCCAACCGGCGGTGATCGCGGCGGTGGCCGACCGGGTGGCCCCCCGGGCGTACAGGGCCCGGGAGAGCACCGCGAACAGTCCGTACCCGAGCAGCCCGGGGGCGTACCCGGCGATGGCCGCGGCGGTGGCCTCGGCGTTGAGCGGGAAGAACCGCCCGATCGGCCCGGCCGCGCCGACCAGTACGGCGACCCCGAGGAAGCTGAGCAGCAGCACCCCCCGCAGGGTGGCCGACAGGGTGTCGCGGTAGGTCTGCTCGTCGCTCTCGGCGGAGGCCGCCGCGAGGGTGGGGTACGCGGCGGTGGCCAGCGGCACCGCCAGCACCGCCCAGGGCAGCAGGTAGAAGGTCTGGGCGAGGTTGAACACCTGGGGTGCCTCGGTGAGCCCGCCGGCGATCCGGAACAGGATCACCGCCAGGGCGACCTGTTGGGCGGTGACCGTCACCACCCCGGCCACGGCCAGCCCACCCACCCGGGCCCGGGCGTCGGCGGCGAAGGTGTACCCCGGACGGGGTCGCAGCCGCAGCCGACGGATCGGGATCAGCAGCGACAGGGACAGCACCACCACCCCGAGGGTGGTACCCC
Source organism: Micromonospora sp. DT229 (assembly GCF_049844505.1). NCBI lineage: Bacteria > Bacillati > Actinomycetota > Actinomycetes > Micromonosporales > Micromonosporaceae > Micromonospora > Micromonospora sp. DT229. The sequence continues at coordinate 67,217 of NZ_JBNCLD010000025.1, forward strand.
CGGACAGGATCAGTTCCGCGCCGCGACCGGCCTGCGCCACGCTGGCTCCCGGCCCCGCGACCCCGACGAAGACCAGGTAGGCGACGATCACCGTGAGGCTGGACAGCAGCGGCGCGATCACCGGCCAGGCGAACCGGCGATGCGCCTGGAGTACCCCGGTGAGCACGATGCCGATGCCGTACAGCGGTAGTTGCGGTGCGAAGACCCGCAGCATCCGGGCCCCGGCGGCGAGTTCCTCCGGCGACCGGTTGTCCCCCAACAGGCCGATCAGCGGGCCGGCGGCCAGCGCCAGCAGCACCGCCAACGGGACCAGCAGGGTCACCGTCCAGGTCAGCAGGGCGCCGGTGGTGGCCGTCACCGCCTGCCGGTCACCGGCCGCGACCGCACCGGCCAGCAGCGGTACGACCAGACTGGCCAGCGCCCCACCGGCGACGATCTCGAAGATGATGTTGGGTACGGCGTTGGCCAGCACGTACATGGCGCCCAGGTCGCTGTCCTGGACCACCCAGGTGAACACGGCCGTACGCCCGAACCCGGCCAATCGGCTGAGCACGGTGAGTACGGCGATGAGTGCGGCCGCCGAGGCCACCCGGCCGACGCCGGCCAGGGGTGCCGGTCTGGTCACGTCAGTCGGGGCGACGGCCCAGCGCGTCCAGGTCGCGCAGTCCCGGCGTACTCGCGATGACCTTCGTGAAGCTGACCTTCTCGCTGGCGGCGGTGAGCCCGGTGAGCACCGCGAGCAGGACGGCCCGGCCGACCGGTCCGGTACGCGCGGCCAACGCCACCCCGAGCACCGCACCGAGGGCGTTGGCGCCGCTGTCGCCGAGCATCACGTCCTCGTTCAGGTCGGCGGGGAGCAGCCCGCCGGCAGCGCCGAGGGCACCGGCGGCGATCCCGCCCTGCCGACCCCCGGTCAGGGGTGCGCCGAGCAGCAGACCGGACTTCAAGGCCCGCCCGGGCCGCAGGTCCAGCAGGTTGAGCAGGTTGGCGGCACCGGCGATCACACCGGCGCCGAGCAGCACGTCGACGCCCCGGCCCAGCGGGCCCTGCCGCTGTCGTCCCCGATGCCCGGCCACCCCCTGGTCGGCAGCGAGCAGGGCGGCGGCACCGAGACCGGCCGCACCCACCCCGACGATCTTGACCAAGCCGGCGGTGACCCGACCCTGCCGGAGTGCGGCCAGATGCCCCGCGAAGCCCTTGTACGCCTTCTGCTCCGGTCGGGCGCCGACCACGTCGTCGTACAGCCCGACGGCCCCCGCGCCGAGCCCGGCGACCAGGGTCGCCGCCCCGGCCGGCGCACTCGCCGCCCCGCAGGCCGCCGCGCCGCTGGCACCCGCCGCCAGGGCCGGCCCGGCCGCCAGGGTCACCGTACGGCCGCGGAAGTTGGTCCGCTCCAGCCCGGGTCCGGCCGGGGAGGTACGCACCTGACGCAACGCGTACCGGGCGGCAGCCGCCCCGATGCCCGCTACCAGTAGTCCCCTGACGATCGTCACGCCACCGCCTCGCTCCGCACGCTCACACGTCCTCCCCGCCGGTCGACGCACATGGTGGAATCCGGGCACCGGGTGCACCGGCGTTCACTGGGGCAGTCTAGGCACCAGGGATGCGGCGTTGTCGCCGACGCCGTACTGGCCGGCCTTGTGCTCGGTGAGCTGCTGCACCAGGGCCAGGGTGGTGACCAACTGCCCCTGCACGGTGTTGGCGTTGTCGATGGTCGAGATGCGCTGCGCGAGCACCGCGTCGCCGCGGACGAAGGCCACCAGATTGCCGTTGGCGGATCCGTTGCCGGCCACCACGATGCCCCCGGTCCGGTCGAACTGCTCGGCGATCTTCACCACGGACTCGTCCTTCTTGGCGGAGTCCTTGTCCACGTACGGCAACCCGCTGACCAGGACCACCGCCTCGGCCGCCGCGGTGATCCGGTCGGCGACGCTGAGGTAGTTGGCGTTGCTGTACGCGGCCACCACGGCCCGCCGGTCGGCCTCGGTGACCGGCGCGGCGTCGGCCGGCTGATCCAGCAGCACGGTGGCCAACAGGGCGCTGGAGGTCTCCACCCCGTGGCCGTTGCCGGGCAGGTTGGCCGTCGGGGCCCCGGTCGGCCGTGCCGCGGTGACCGCCAACTCCAGCAGGTTGTTGTTGTTCTCCGGGTTGATGAACTTGTCCTGCAGATCGATGCGACCGGTGATGTCTGCGCCGGCGAGTTGCAGCATCTCCAGCACCCCCTCGGCGTGGTCCCGGCCGGTCGGGGTGGTCAGCAGCAGCACCTTCTTGCCGGTCAACTTGCCCGGCAGGGTGATCTGCGCCATCTCGGCGGCGAACTCCTCCTCCAGCTCCAGTTCCCGTTCCATGCTCTGGACCGTCTGGCGCATCTGCTGGTTGGCCTTGCTCAGCGCGTCGACGTGCTCCTTGAGGGAGTCGGCCACCGGACCGTTGAGCGCGGCGGTGCCGACCACCAGGCCGATCGCCAGGGCCAGGAAGACCGCGGTCAGGGACACCACGTGGTAGCGAAAGTTGATCACGCTTGCAGCCTCTTGATCGGTCGGGGGCTAGAGGAGCTGGCCGAGCTGGAACACGAAATTGTCCCACCACTCGGAGACCACGCCCAGGTACGCCTTACCGACGGTGGAGACGGCCACCGCCGATGCCATGGCGGCGACCGCCGAGAGCACCAGCAGCAGCAGGGAGGAACCGGAGATGCCCTGCCGGTAGAGCCGGCTGACGCCCTTGGCGTCGACCAGCTTGCCGCCGACCTTGAGCCGGGTGAGGAAGGTCGAGGCCATTCCGCCGCGCCCCTTGTCGAGGAACTCCACGAGGGTGGCGTGGGTACCCACCGCCACTATCAGCGAGGCGCCCTTCTCGTCGGCCAGCAGCATGGCGAGGTCCTCGCTGGTGGCGGCGGCGGGGAAGGTCACCGCCGGCACCCCCAAACCGTTGACCCGGGGCAGTCCGGGCGCCCGGCCGTCCGGGTAGGCGTGCACGATCACCTCGGCACCGCAGCGCAACACGTCATCGGTGACCGAGTCCATGTCACCGATGATCATGTCCGGGGTGTAGCCCGCCTCGACCAGCGCGTCGGCACCACCGTCGACGCCGATCAGCACCGGCTTGAACTCCCGGATGTACGGGCGCAGCACGTCCAGGTCGGCCTTGTAGTCGTAACCCCGGACCACGATCAGGCAGTGCCGGCCCTGGACCTCGGTGGCGATCTCCGGCACACCGACACCGTCGAGCAGCAGGTCACGCTCCTGCTTGAGGTAGTCCATGGTGTTGGCGGCGAACGCCTCCAACTGCACCGACAGACCCTCGCGGGCGTCCGTCATCGCCTTGGCCACGCTCTCGGCGTCCTGCAGGCTGCCGTGCGCCACCGCATCGTCACCCAGGAAGACCGTGTTGCCCTCGATCCGCACGGTGTCGCCCTCGCGGATGCGCTCGAAGATGCCCTCACCCAGATCGTCGAGCAGCGGGATGCCCGCGGAGACCAACACCTCCGGCCCCAGGTTCGGATACCGACCGGAGACCGAGGGCTTGGCGTTGATCACCGCACCGACACCGACCGCGACCAACGAGTCGGCCGCGACCCGATCCAGGTCGACATGGTCGATGACCGCTATGTCACCGGGGCGCAACCGCCCCACCAGCCGCTTCGTCCGGCGGTCCAGGCGCGCGGTGCCGAGGATCTGTCCCGGTTCCGCGTTCCGGGTCCGTCGCAACGTGGGTAGACGCATCGTGACCATCCTGGCATGTGAGGCAGGCGAATCTGTCGCGACATGCCTGAGCAGGGCCGCCTACCCAGGGAAGCACATACCGGCGAAGGCCGGTGTGCCTCCGCTCACAATGATGGTCTCACGACCGCCGTTCCCTGGCCGCCACGGCCAGCAACTCCTCCGCGTGAGCGATACCCAGATCGGAATCCGGCAAACCCGCCAACATCCGGGCCAGTTCCCGGGCCCGCTCGGTGTCCTCCACCACCCGCACCCCACTGGTGGTCACCGCACCCCCGGTGTCCTTGGCCACCACCAGATGCCGGTCGGCGAACGCGGCCACCTGCGGCAGGTGGGTCACCACGAGCACCTGGTGACTACGGGCCAGCCGGGCCAACCGCCGACCGATCTCCACCGCCGCCTGACCGCCTACCCCTGCGTCGACCTCGTCGAAGACCAGGGTGGGCGGGCCACCGGAACCGGCGAAGACCACCTCTATGGCGAGCATCACCCGGGACAGCTCACCCCCGGAGGCACCCCGCTGCAACGGCAACGACGGGGCACCCGGATGTGCCAGCAACCGCAACTCGACCTCGTCGCCGCCGTCCGGCCCGACCCCGACCTCCACCCCGTTGACCGGCAAGGTGGGCTCGGCCCGACCCGCCGGCCGGGGCAGCACCGCCACCTCCACCCGGGCGTGCGGCATGGCCAGCCCGGCCAACTCGACCGTGACCTGTTCGGCGAAGCGCAGCGCCGCCTCCTGACGGGACGTCGACAGCCGCCCGGCCAACTCGGCCACCTCACCGGCCAGCCGGGAGGCCTCCCGGTCCAACTCGTCGAGAAACTCGTCCGAGGTGTCCAACTCGGACAACCGGATACGGGCCCGCTGCGCCCAGGCGATCACCCCGTCGATGTCGTCGGCGTACTTGCGGGTCAACGCCCGCAACGCCGCCCGACGCTCGTAGATCGCCTGCAGCCGGGCCGGATCGGCGTCCAGACCGGCGAGGTAGGTCGACAGCTCCACGGACACGTCGGCGACCAGGGTGGCCGCCTCCTCCAACCGGGCCGCCAGCTCACCGAGGGCCGGATCCGTGCCGGCCTGCCCCTCCAACGTCCGGCGGGCGGTGCCCAGCAGGGTCGAGGCGTCCGGGGTGTCGTCGGTGGCCTCCAGACCACCGGCCACGCACAGGTGGGCCAGCTGCGCCGCGGCGCGCAGCCCCTCGGCATGCTCCAGCCGCCGCACCTCCGCCTTCAGTTCGTCGTCCTCACCCGGCTGCGGATCCACCCGGGTGATCTCGTCGAGGCCCAGCCGCAGCAGATCCGACTCCTGGTGACGCTCCCGGGCGTTGCGCCGCCGGTCAGCCAGATCCTCGACCACCCGCCGCCACTGCGCGTACGCCTCCCGGGTCGCCTCCAGCAGCTTCTCGTGCTCCGGCCCGGCGAACCGGTCCAGCGCGGCCCGCTGCTCGGCCGGCCGCAACAACCGCAGCTGGTCGGACTGGCCGTGCACGGCCACCACCTGCTCGCCGACCTCACCGAGCATCGACACCGGCATGGCCCGCCCACCCAGGTGGGCCCGCGACCGGCCCTCGACCGTGACCGTACGACTCAACAGCAGGGAGCCGTCCTCGTCCGGCTCGCCACCGGCGTCGCTGATGCGCGCGTGCACCGTCTCGGCGTACCGGCCGGCCAGCCGCAGCCGCCCCTCCACGACCGCCCGACCCGGTTGGGCACGCACCCGGCCCGCGTCGGCCCGACCGCCGAAGAGCAGACCGAGGCCGGTCACCACCATGGTCTTGCCCGCACCGGTCTCCCCGGTGATGACGTTCATACCGCCGGTCAACGGCAGCGTGGTGTCCTCGATGACGCCCAGTCCGGTGATGCGCAGCTCTTCCAGCACAGCACCCGACAGTAGACGCGGTGCCCGACACTTGACCAGCCGGCGCGGACCCCGGCGCGTCCCGACCGGCGCACTCGGACGGATTCTGTCCGGTCGATCAGCGACGGGAACCGCGCCAGCCCTGCACCGGCAGGTCGAACTTGGCCACCAGCCGATCGGTGAACGGTCGATCCCGCAGCCGCACCACCCGCACCGGCAGAGCGCCCCGCCGCACCGTGATCCGCGCCCCCGGCGGCAGGTCGTAGACGCGCCGACCGTCGCAGGAGAGCACCGCGAGGGTGGTGTACGGGTCAACGGTGATCGAGATGGTCGAGGTGGGCGCGGTAACCAGCGGGCGGCTGAACAGGGCATGGGCGCTGATCGGCACCAGCAGCAGGGCCTCCACCTCCGGCCACACCACCGGCCCACCCCCGGAGAAGGCGTACGCGGTCGAGCCGGTGGGGGTCGCGCAGATCACTCCGTCGCAGCCGTACCGGGACAGCGGCCGAGCGTCCACATCGACCATCAGCTCCAGCATCTGGGCCCGTTCGCCCTTTTCGACGCTGATCTCGTTGAGCGCCCAGGACTCGATGGTCGGCCCGCCGTCGAAGGTCGCGGTGACATCGAGGGTCAGCCGCTCGTCGACCGTGTAACTGCGGGAGACCACATCGCTGACCGCACTGTCCAGGTCATCGATCTCCGCCTCGGCCAGGAACCCGACCTTGCCCAGGTTGATGCCGAGCAGCGGGGCCTTCGCCGGACGGGCCAGCTCCGCCGCCCGCAGGAAGGTCCCGTCCCCACCGAGCGCGAACACGATCTCCGCGCCCTCGGCGGCCAGCGGACCACTCACCGGGATCACCCCGGGCAGGTCCAGGTCCTCGGCCTCCTCGGCGACCACCCGCACCTGGAAACCGGCCGCGATCAGATCGCAGGCCACCGCCCGGGCGTGCTCCGTACTGCGCCGACGGCCGGTGTGGGTGACCAGCAGAGCGGCCCGGGTCACCGGCTCCACCCTCCGGTCGCCACGCCGACCCACCGGCCGGCGTACGGCCGGCACCTGCCCGCCGTCAGCCGCCCACTGCTCGCGCTCACCCTGCGACCTCCTCCGTCGCCGCGCCCGGCACCTCCCCGGACATCGTCGGCCCCTGCGGCCCAGCGGCGACCACCGCACGGACCCGTTCCGGATCGGCCGGCGGCGCGCCCCGGCGTAACCATACGAAGAACTCGACATTGCCGCTCGGCCCCGGCAGCGGGCTGGCCGCCACGTCCACCAGACCCAACTGGTGGCCCATGGCCGCCGCCGCGACATCGAGCACCGCCTCGGCCCGAAGCGCCGGATCGCGCACCACCCCGCCCGCGCCCACCCGCTCCTTGCCCACCTCGAACTGCGGCTTGACCATGAGCACCAGGTCCCCCTCGGTGCAGCCGGCCAGCGCCGGCATGACCAGCCGCAGCGAGATGAAGGACAGGTCGGCCACGGTCAACTCGACCGGCCCACCGATCACCTCCGTGGTGAGGGTCCGCACGTTGGTGCGCTCGAAGACCCGTACCCGCTCGTCGGTGCGCAGCGACCAGGCCAGCTGCCCGTAGCCGACGTCCACCGCGACCACCTCGGCCGCACCGGCACGCAGCAGCACATCGGTGAACCCCCCGGTGGAGGCACCGGCGTCCAGGCAGCGTCGACCGGCCACGGTCAGCCCGGCAGGGGTGAACGCGGCCAGCGCCCCCGCCAATTTGTGCCCGCCCCGGGAGACGTACTCCGAGGTGGGATCGTCGCCGGTGACCAGCAGCGGATCGGCCGGATCGACCATCGCGGCGGCCTTACGCGCCGGCACCCCCCGCAACAGGACGCGGCCGGCCTCCACCAGAGCGGCCGCCTGCTCCCGGGAACGGGCCAGGCCACGGCGGACGAGTTCGGCGTCCAACCGGTTTCTACGTGCCATGGACGAGCGGCCTCCTCAGGCCTGATCGATGGTGGCCAGGGTTTCCCGCAACGTCTGGTACGCGGCCTCGTACTGCGCGATCTGGTCGGCCGGGGCCAGCACCTCGGCGTTGGCCATCGCCTGCACCGCGGCCCGTACCGCCGGATGCTCGCCCTCGTCGGCCTCCTCCGCCGCCCAGCGACGCGGCGGCGGACCCGGACGCGGGCCCGGCAGCGGTCCGCTCACGCCGGGCCGTCCGCATCCGGACGTGCCGAGGCGGCCCCACCGCCAGCGGCCTTCGTCGCCACAGTCTTCTTCGCCACGGTCTTCTTGGCGACCGCCTTCTTGGCCACGACCTTCTTGGCCGGCCGCTGAGCCACCGCCTTGCCGGGTGCCACCTGCTCGGAGGTGCTCTTCCCCGCCACCGCCCGCTTGGCTACGGCCTTCTTGGCCACCGCCTTCTTGGCCACCGCCTTACCGGGCGGGGCGGCCGCGGCGGTAGCGGGCGTGCCCACCGACGATCCGTCGGCGGACGTTCCCGGGCCTCCGACCGAAGCTCCTCCCCCGGCAGAAGCTGCCCCGGTCGATGCGCCGGCCGTCCGCAGCTGCCGCTCCAACTCGAGGACCCGGCGCTCCAACTCGGCCACCTCGTCGGCGCTGGCCAGTCCCACCGCGCCGAGCGCCCGCTCGACCTCGAACCGCACCAGCTTGGTCAGCGCCTCCCGGTTCGCCGCGCCGGTCGCGCGTAGTTCGTCGGCCAGCGCCTGGAGCTGAGCGGCGGTCGCACCGGTCGAGCCCATCGCCCGACGCACCGCGTCCTGCGCCTTCTTCCGAGGCGCCTCCGTCAAGCCCATGGCCAGTTCGAGGTAGGTGCGCCATGCGTCCTGCATGCCTGACTCCTTTTCACCCAGCGGGTCTTCGGGTGTCACGCTACCGGGCCACCGGGTATGTCCCGTGCGGTACGGTGCCCGGGAACGACCTGGTGTGCGAGGAGGCGATGGTGGCCACGGTGGACGAGTGCCGGCAGGCGTTGCAGGATCTGGCCACCCGGCTGGAACGCAACGCAGAGGCCGTCCGGAATCGGGTCGACCTGGATCGCACCCTGGCCTGCCGGATCACCGACCTGGAGACCGCCTTCCACGGCCGGATCAGTGACGGCCGGCTGGTCGACCTGGCCGACGGCGACAACCCCCAGGCCAAAATCGCCATGAGTACGACCAGTGACGACCTGGTCGCCCTGGTCCGCGGCGAACTCGACGTCACCCGCGCGGTCGCCAACCGCCGGGTGTCGATCAAGGCGAACCCCTTCGACCTGATGAAGCTGCGCAAGCTGCTCTGAGCACCGCTTCAGGCGGTCAGGCCGAGCTCGCGCAGCGCCTGTGCGGCCTCCGGCGACGCCGACCGGGGTGACCCGGTCGGCTGATGCTCCCAGGCCACCGCGCAGAGCGCGGCGAGAGCGTCCAGAGGGCGGCCCGCGCCGGCCAGTTCCCAGCCCTCGGCCCCCAGGCTGACCTGCCAGCCACCGTGCTCACCGGCGGGCGCCGGCACCCCTACCACCGCAGCCGGGTCGAAGAGCCCGGCCAGATCCCAGGCGACATGGGTGGGCCGCCGATGTAGCGGCGCGGCAAGCAACTCGGGCACGTCACTGACACCGGTCAGGACCAGCAGACTGTCCAGACCGGCCCGGTTGGCGCCCTCGATGTCGGTGTCCAACCGGTCACCGACGACAATCGTCCGGCCTTCCCCGGCACGCCGTGCCGCCGTGGCGAACAACTCCGGCGCGGGCTTGCCCACCACCTCGTCCGGTTCCCGACCGAGCGCCGTGGCCAGCGCGGCCACCAACGCGCCGTTGCCCGGCAGCGGTCCCCGCCCGCTGGGCAGGGTCCGGTCGGTGTTGGTCGCGATCCAGGTCGCACCCTGCCGTACGGCCACCGCCGCTTCAGCCAGGTCAGCCCAACCGACCTGCGGGCCGTAGCCCTGGAGCACGGCCACCGGCGAGTCCTCGGCCCGCGACACCGGCCGCAACCCGACCGCGGTGACCTCCGCGCGCAGCGCCTCCGCGCCCACGACCAGCACCGAAGCCCCGGCGGGCAGCCGCTCACCCAACAGTTGGGCGGCGGCAGCCGCGCTGGTCAGCACCTCGTCCGGCCGGGCCGGCACGCCCATCGCGGTGAGCAGCTCGGCCACCTCGGCCGCGCGCCGCGAGGCGTTGTTCGTCGCGTACGCCACCGCCCGGCCCTCACCGTGCAGTCGGACGACGGCCTCGACCGCGCCGGGGATCGGCCGGTCGATCAGGTAGATCACCCCGTCCAGGTCGAAGACCACCAGGGTGTACCCGTCGACCAGCCGTTCCCCGCCACCGCTCATCGCCGCTGTGCCTCCGACTCCGCGGAGCCGCCCTCCTCGGGCCGCTCGCCACCGTCGACCGGGTCCGCCTCAGCCGCAGGCTGTGCCACCCCGTCGGTGCCCTCGCCAGCCGGGTCCTCGACCTCGTCGGCCTCGACCTCATCGGCCTTGACCGTGGCCCCGCCGACCGGGCTGTTCTCGACCGCGTCGACCTCGCCGGTCACCTCGTCGCCCGCAGCCTCGACGGTCACGTCGTCGTTGTCGTCCGTGTCGTCGCCGGCCGTGTCGTCGCCGGCCGCACTGTCGGCAGCGGCGGCGTCACCGGTCGGTTCGGCCAACTCGGCGGCGGCCTCGGAGAGGTCGGCATCGGGCTGGGCCGGGACGGCTCCCGGGGCACCGGGATCGGCGGCCAGTTCCTCGGCCGCCTCGTCCTCGTCGTCACCCTCGATGACCACGCCGTCGAGTTCGAGCAGCCGCTCAGCCGCGTCGGTCTCGGCGTCGGCGTCGACCTCCGCCGCACGGGAGAACCATTCCCGGGCCTCCACCCGACGTCCACCGGCCAGCAGAGCGTCGGCGTACGCGTACCGCAGCCGCGCCGTCCACGGCTGCGGCGTGTCGGTCGTCAACTCCGGTACCTGGAGCATGGCCACGGCCGCGTCCCGCTGACCCAGGTCGCCACGGGCACCAGCGGCCACGATCAGCAACTCGATCGCGACGGCCCGGTCCAGCTTCTCCTGGTCAGCACCCCGGAACAGGTCGATCGCCCGCTCCGGCCGCCCCAGGGCCCGCTCACAGTCCGCGATGACCGCCAGGTGACTCTGCAGACCACTCATCCGGTGGTACGTCCGCAGCTCCGCGATCGCGGTCTGCCACTCGCCGGCGTGGTACGCGGCCAGCCCGACCGCTTCCCGGACCGCCGAGATCCGCGACGCCAGGCGGCGCGCGGCCAGGGCATGTGCCAGAGCCAGTGCCGGGTCCTCGTCGATCAGCTGCCCGGTCGCCACGAGGTGACGGGCCACGGTCTCCGCGACCGGCTTGGCGATCGAGAGCAGTTCGGCGCGGACGTCCTTGTCCAGGTCGGTCGCGAGAATCTCCTCGGGCAGCTCCGGAGCGGCCGTACCCTCGGTCGACTCCGCCCCGTCCCGCCCGGCATGCGACCTCTCGTCGCGCCGGCGGTCATCGCGGAACCCACCCTCACGACGATCCCCGCCGTCACGGAACCCGCCGGGACGGTCACCGCCCTCACGGCGATCCCCGCCACGGAAACCACCGGAACGGTCACCGCCCTCACGGAAGCCGCCGGGACGGTCACCGCTGTCGCGACGGAAACCACCCTCACGACGGTCACCGCCACGGAAACCGCCGGGACGGTCACCACTCTCACGGCGATCCCCGCCACGGAAACCACCGGGACGATCCCCGCCGCCGAAGCCGCCGGAACGCTCGCCGCCATCGCGACGGAAACCACCGGAGCGGTCACCGCCCTCACGACGATCCCCGCCACGGAAACCGCCGGAACGCTCGCCACTGTCGCGACGGAAGCCACCTTCACGGCGATCCCCACCACGGAAGCCACCGGGACGGTCACCGCCCTCACGACGATCCCCGCCGCCGAAGCCGCCGGAACGCTCGCCACCTTCACGGCGATCCCCACCACGGAAGCCGCCGTCACGACGGTCACCGCCGTCACGGAACCCGCCGGGACGCTCGCCGCTGTCGCGACGGAAGCCACCCTCGCGGCGATCCCCACCACGGAACCCACCGGGACGATCCCCGCCCTCACGGCGATCCCCGCCACGGAACCCGCCGGGACGATCCCCGCCGCCGAAGCCGCCGGAACGCTCGCCGCCATCGCGACGGAAACCACCGGAGCGGTCACCGCCCTCACGACGATCCCCGCCACGGAAACCGCCGGAACGCTCGCCACTGTCGCGACGGAAGCCACCTTCACGGCGATCCCCACCACGGAAGCCACCGGGACGGTCACCGCCCTCACGACGATCCCCGCCGCCGAAGCCGCCGGAACGCTCGCCACCTTCACGGCGATCCCCACCACGGAAGCCGCCG
>NZ_JBNCLD010000026.1:0-69536 GCF_049844505.1 Micromonospora sp. DT229
ACCAACGCCTACGCACCCGCACCGCCACCACCCGACGCCACCGCGGACACCTCAACCCCGCTTAAGTTCGAAGAGCCAGCATGGTCGAACGCGCACCCCGCAGCATGTGAGTGCGTCGGCAGGATGGTGCACTTCGCGATGCTGGTAGGCGCCAGGCAGTTTTTGTGCGGGTGTCAGGCCCAGGAGTCGTTCGGATCTATCACAGCGATGAAGGCTGGGGTGTCATCGATGGGGCAGAGGTTCCCGGCGGGTGTTGGGTCCATTTTTCGGCTATCGCCATGAATGCGTACCGGCAGCTTGCTGCCGGACAGGAAGTCTCCTTCATCGCCGAGCCGGTGGCGCAGGACGGGTTCGCGTATCGGGCGGTGAAGGTGTGGACAACCGAGACAGAGCCCTTGACCAACAGAGAGACAGTGCCCAGTCCCGCGCGTACCACAGCACGGTGGCACTGGCCTTTGACGAACCACCCGAGCTTGACGGGAGCTGACAGCGGAAGGCCTGGCCGACCCAGCGGCCAAATGATCGAGCATTCCGTCGATCGGCCACCGCACCGAGAGCGGCAGGTGTGCGCATCCGGCCGGGGCGATAGAGACAGCCCTGCACGCAAATCACCGATGGCGTTTCGCTCGCCACGCGATCTCGCTCGCCCTAATCCCTAACCCAAACGAATATGTCCCAGCCGAAGCCACTGAGCGCGATGGCCAGCACAACGGCGCTGACCGCCGTCGCGGTCACGGAAAGCCGCCGCCGGCGGTCGTTGCCGGTAAGTGCGTGGACGAGTGACCCTGCAGCGAGGACAGCTCCGAGCACCCAGCCATGAAGCATTACGTACAGCTGCGAGGTCATGAACAGCCAGGTGAAGGGGTTGAGCAGGGAGAACCCGAAAGGCACGAGATCCTTGGGGTCGTGCATATCGTGGGTGAGTTCATAGTGGCCGAGTCCCAACCGGATCCGGCTGACGGCGTATAACACCAGCACGACCGCATATAGACCGCCGAATCCCAACTGCGTCAGTGCAAGGCCGGTACGTACGCGGGGCGCACCGGCTGCCCGGATGGCCAGCGCAATGTTCGCTGACGCAAGCACAGCTGTCTCCTTTCTGGTGGTAGCGGCAAGTTGAAGGGCTGCCACTGCGGTGCCGAGAGCGAGCCGCAGCGGAGACAGCCCTATGTCGGCGGCGCCGCGTATGTCGGCCTCCCACTGCTCGCGGTAGCGCGAACGGGCATCGGAGACTGGCAACGCGGCCGAGGCGATCCGGCTGACGGCCAAAGCGAGGCGCATTCGGTGGGATGCTGTCATCGGGCCAGGTTCGGCCGGATGGTGGAGATCCGGAGCGTGCTCCGCTGAGCGGCAGGTTGGCAGATCCGGCGAGCCTCGGTCGCCCCGTCGCGCGTCAGTACGTACAGTCGCCGCCGGGCACCCTTGCGATCCTGGTCATCCCAGGAGGATGTGACCCATCCGGCTCTCTCTAGGCGGTCCAACAGTGGGTAGACCGTGCCGGACGGCCGGCCGGTGGCCTTGATGATCTCCAACCCCCATCGCGGCTGCTCAGAGTCAAGCAGGACGGTCAGGACGTCAACGGTTGCCCTACCTATGCGGGCGAGCGGTTCCACGGGCCTTAAACTACATATGTAGATCAGCAATGTCTATCGAAAGCACCGGGTGGCCGAAGGCCGTCGGCTCACCAGCTGCGGGTGTGTGTGGATTACGTCCGGCTCGCGTGGCTCGGGCCGGGTGTTCACCGGCAGCCCGGGATCGCTGTGGGTAGCGCGTTCGGTGCGGGCAAGCGGTCGTGGTCGGCAGGGCTCGGATGCGTCTGGCAGCATCGTCGGATGGCCGAGACGACGGACTGGCACGACTGGCATTCGCCGTACGCCGACGATGCGTCAGCGTTGTCGCGGCGACTGCGGATCGTGCAGTGCCACATCGATGACTGGCTGGACCAGCGGTCGGAGTCCACGCTACGAGTCGTCAGCGTTTGCGCGGGCCAGGGCCACGACCTCATCGGCGTGCTGGCCGGCCGCTCGGACGCCGACCGGGTGCAGGCGGAACTGATCGAAAAGGACCCACGTAACGCCGCAGCCGCCCGCAAGCGCGCCGCTGCGGCCGGTCTCGGCGGTATCACCGTCCGGTGTGCCGACGCCGGTGACTTCGCCGCGTACCGTACCGCCGTTCCGGCCGACCTGGTGCTTCTCGCCGGCGTGCTGGGCAACATCAGCGACCAGCACGCCCGAGCGACGATCACCTCACTGCCGAGGCTGTGCGCGCCAGGAGCCACGGTGATCTGGACCCGGACACGTAGGCCTCCGGACCTGACCCCGGCGGTGCGGCGCTGGTTCGCCGGCGTGGACTTCACCGAGCAGGCATTCGACGCGCCACCCGACGAACTGTTCTCAGTGGGCGTGCACCTGTTCCGCGGCCGACCTGACAGCCCGCCCCGGAGCGGCCGGATCTTCACCTTTGCACGATAAGGATCATCCGCCGCCGAGACTGCCGATAGCGGTCTGAAGTGCGTGGGGCGCATGTCGCACAGGATGGTTCTTCGACCCTGATCCAAGGTAGTCGAAGTAGCGGGTCCACCAGGTGGCGTTGCCGGGCGCGAAGGTAGCCGGATCGCAGGCGCCGTCGTAGCTCTGCCAGAGGGGTCCTTCGAGGATGAGGGTGTAGTCCAGGTCGTCAAGGGCTCGGCGGATTCGGGTGCCGTCGTGTGGAAGGCCGCCGCCGGCTGGCTGGGCCGCCATCCCTCGCTCAGCGCCTTGCGGATGACTGCCGCGACCATCGATGGGAGAACAGGGACCGGCGGGCCGCCGATCCAGTTGCTCGGGTGGTCCTGGGGCAGGCTGACCAGAAGTACGCTGCCCCTGCAGTCGGCCTGCTCGACGGCGAGGGCGGGTGGTCGCTCACCGAGCGCCTGGACGTAGGTTGGTCTCCCGCGCACCCGCCACCTGTAGACCACGCCGTCGACCGTGATGAGCCGAGAGCCCTTCCTGGTCAACGCCACGTCGATCCCCTCGCCGCCGCGCGTCAGTCGAACAGAACCACGGTGCGGGCGCCCTCGCCGCGGGCCATCCGGGCGAGCGCCTCGGGTGCTTCGTCGAGGGTGATCCGGTCGCTGACCAGGAAGTCGAGGTCGAAGCTGCCGTCGAGCACCGCGCGGGCCAGCTCCGGCAGGTCGCGGTCCGGGTCGGAGGAGCCGTACACCGAGGAGCGCAGCGTCCGGGCCGAGTGGAAGATCTCCAGGGCGCTCAGAGCGACCAGGTCGTCCTTGCCGCCCATGCCGACCACGATGACCTGCCCGCCGCGGCGGGTGGCCCGCCAGGCGGTGCGGATGGTGGCGGCCCGACCGACGCACTCCACCGCGTGATCGACGCCGCGACCGTCGGTCAGCTTCCGTATCGCGCGGCTGAGGGTGTCGTCGGCGATCAGGAAGTCGGTGGCACCGGCGGCGCGGGCCAGGTCGGCCTTGGCGGGGGAGACGTCGACCGCGATGACGGTGGCGGCCCCGGCCGCGCGGGCGGCGGCGACCGCGGACAGGCCGACGCCGCCTAGGCCGATGACGGCGACCGAGTCGCCGGGGCGCACCTGGGCGGTACGGCGGATCGCGCCGACGCCGGTGAGCACCGCGCAGCCGAGCAGCGCCGCGGTGGGGAAGGGCAGGTCCGCCGGTACGACCACCATCGCGTGCTGCGGCACCACCACCTGTTCGGCGAGCGCGCCGAGGCCGAGGGTGACGTGCAGCGGCTCGCCGTCGAGGGTGTGCCCGGCATCGGTGGCCGGGGTGCCGGTGTGTTCGCACAGCCAGGGTTCGCCGTGGGTGCAGGACCAGCAGGCCCGGCAGGGTGGCGCCCAGTTGAGCACCACGTGGTCGCCGACCGCGACCCGGTCGACACCGGCGCCGATCTCGACCACCACACCGGCGGCTTCGTGGCCGAGCAGCAGGGGGTACGGCGCGGCGATGGTGCCGTCGACCATGGACAGGTCGGAGTGGCAGACGCCGGCCGCCCGGATCGCCACCCGTACCTGCCCGGTGTCGATGTCGGGCAGGTCGACCTGCTCGACGCGCGGGGGAGTGCCAGCGGCCCTGGCCACCAGGCCCCTCACCGCTGGATCGCCTTCAGCTCGCAGAACTCCGCCAATCCGTGCGTGCCCAGCTCGCGGCCGAGGCCGGACTGCTTGTAGCCGCCGAACGGTGCGAGTGGGTTGAAGGGTGCGCCGTTGATGTCGACGGCACCGGTGCGCAACCGGCGCGCGACCTGCAACGCGCGTTCCTCGTCGGTGGACCAGACCGCACCGGCCAGCCCGTAGCGGGAGTTGTTGGCTACCCGTACGGCGTGGTCGTCGTCGTCGACCGGAATGACCGCCAGGACCGGGCCGAAGACCTCTTCCTGGGCCAGGGCGCTGTCCGGGTCGACGTCGGCGATGATCGTCGGGGCGACGAACCAGCCGCGCTGCGGCACCGGGGCCTCGGGTCCGCCGACGACGAGTCGGCC
The DNA here is from genome assembly GCF_049844505.1 of Micromonospora sp. DT229. NCBI lineage: Bacteria > Bacillati > Actinomycetota > Actinomycetes > Micromonosporales > Micromonosporaceae > Micromonospora > Micromonospora sp. DT229. The sequence continues at coordinate 4,491 of NZ_JBNCLD010000026.1, forward strand.
ACCGTCGGCCAGGCCCCGGGCGATGTGTTCGCGTACCCGGTCGCGTTGCTGCGCGGAGACCAGCGGGCCGAGTCGGGTGGCCGGGTCGAAGGGGTCACCGAGCCGGTAGCCGGCGACCGCCTTGGCGGCCAGTTCGAGGGCTTCGTCGTAGCGGTCGCGGTGCACCAGCATCCTGGTCCATGCGGTGCAGGTCTGTCCCGAGTTGAGCATCGCGTTGCCGACCCCGACCTTGATCGCGGCGGCCAGGTCGGCGTCGTCGAGGATGACGTTCGCCGACTTGCCGCCGAGTTCCAACGCCACCCGGGCGATCCGGTCGGCGGCCAGGTGGGCGATGCGTCGGCCGGTGGCGGTGGAGCCGGTGAAGGAGACCAGGTCCACGTCCGGGTGGCCGGCGAGGGCCTCGCCGACCACCGGCCCGGTGCCGGTGACCAGGTTGACCACGCCCGGTGGCAGGTCGGCCGCGTGGATGGCGTCGAAGAGCAGGTACGCGGTCAGCGGGGTCAGCTCGCTGGGCTTGAGCACCACTGTGCACCCGGCTGCCAGGGCGGGAGCGAGTTTGGCGACGATCTGGTGCAGGGGGTAGTTCCACGGGGTGATCGCCCCGACCACTCCGACGGGTTCGCGTACCACCAGGGAGTTGCCCACGGTCTGCGGCGCCGGCGGCCGGGCGGCCAGGTCGACGTAGCTGCGCAGGACGGTCAGCGGCAGTCCTGCCTGGACCCGGGTGGCGACCTTGAACGGGGTGCCGAGTTCGGTGGCGACCGTGCGGGCGATGTCCTCGGCCCGGGCGGTCAGCTCGGCGTGCAGTCGGTCGAGGTGGGCGGCCCGGTCGACGGGGTCGGTCGCGGCCCAGCCCTCGAAGGCGGCCCGGGCGGCGGCCACCGCCCGGTCGACCTCATCGGCCGTGCCGGCCGGAACCGTGCCGATGACCTCCTCGGTGCTGGGGTTGTGCACCTCCAGGGACTGCCGGCCATCGGCGGGAACCCAGCCGCCGTCGAGGTAGAAATCGGTCCGTACGGATTCCATGAGCCTCCACCTCGACCTAAAACTAGCGGTGCAAGTTTGGACTCTAGTGCGTCCCGCCCTCCGGCGGGAGGGGGGCAAGTGGACCTACGAGGCGTTCGTAGGTGTGCGACAGCCCCTCGATCAGCGCCTCCAGGCCCAGGGCGAAGGCGCCCTCGTCGACCCGGTGCTGGTGCTCGGCCAGACGGTGGGCCTGGCTCAGATGGGGGTACTGCGCGGCGTACAGGCCCGGGTCCTCCACGAAGCCTCGGGCGAAGGACCCGAGCGCCGAACCCATCACGAAGTAGCGCATGAGGGCGCCGATGTGGGTCGCCCGGGCGGGCGGCCAGCCCGCCGCGACCAGCCCGCCGTAGACGGCGTCGGCCATGGCCAGGGCCGCCGGACGGCGGCCGGGGCCCTGCGCCAGGTGCGGCACGATGTTCGGGTGGGCCGCCAGGGCGGCGCGGAAGGTGTACCCCCAGCGACGTAGGGCCTCACGCCAGTCGACCTGGCCGAAGAACGACACGTCCACCTGGCCGGTGATGCTGTCCGCGACCGCGTCGAGGATCTCGTCTTTGGTGGCGAAGTGGTTGTAGAGCGAGGGCCCGCGTACGCCGAGCGCGGCGGCGAGCCGGCGGGTGGAGAACGCGTCGAGTCCGTCGGCGTCGATCAACGCGGCGGCGGTCTCGACGATCCGCTCCCGGCTGAGCAGCGCCTGTCGCGGCCGGGGCATGGGCGTCTCCTTCGGATGTGTGTGGTTCGCGGGAACTGTGCCACACCGGGGTCTGGACAGCATAAAACTTGCACCGCTAGTTTAAGTGCATGGACCTTCACCTCTCCGTCGAGCAGGTCGCGGTCCGGGAACTCGCCGCCGACTTCGTGAACCGCGAGGTGGTGCCGCACGCGGCGGCCTGGGACCGGCGCGAGGCCGTCGACCCCGACATCGTCGGCCGCCTCGGCGACCTGGGCTTTCTCGGCCTGACCATCGCCGAGGAGCACGGCGGATCCGGCGGCGACCATCTCGCGTACTGCCTGGTGCTGGAGGAACTCGGCCGGGGTGACTCCGCCGTACGCGGCATCGTCTCGGTCTCCCTGGGCCTGGTCGCCAAGTCGATCGCCACCCACGGCACCCTGGAGCAACGTGAGCAGTGGCTGCCCGCCCTGTGCTCGGGGGCCGCCCTGGGCTGCTTCGCCCTGACCGAGCCGGACAGCGGCTCGGACGCGGCGGCCCTGGCCACCCGGGCGGTCCGCGACGGCGACGACTGGTTGCTCACCGGCCGCAAGACCTTCATCACCAACGGCACCACGGCCGACGTGGCGATCGTCTTCGCCCGCACCGGCGGCCCGGGGCACCGGGGCATCACGGCCTTCCTGGTGCCGACCGACAGCCCGGGACTGTCCCGATCGGAGATCAAGGGCAAGCTGGGCCTGCGCGGACAGGCCACCGCCGAGCTGGCCCTCGACGGGGTACGGGTGCCCGACTCGGCCCGGCTGGGCGAGTGCGGGGCCGGTTTCCGGCTGGCCCTGGGCACCCTGGCCAAGGGACGCATGTCGGTCGCCGCCGGATGCGTCGGCATCGCCCAGGGCTGCCTGAACGCCGCCGTCGACTACGCCGGCACCCGGACCCAGTTCGGCAAACCCATCGCCGGGCATCAACTGGTGCAGCAACTGCTGGCCGGCATCGCGGTCGACACCGCCGCCGCGCGGCTGCTGGTCTGGCAGGTGGCCGACCTGATCGACCGGGGACAGCCGTTCGCCACCGAGGCCTCGATGGCCAAACTGTTCGCCAGCGAGGCCGCCGTCCGCGCGGCCAACGACGCCATCCAGGTCTTCGGCGGGTACGGCTACATCGACGAGTACCCGGTCGGCAAGTACCTGCGCGACGCTCGCGTCGCCACCCTCTACGAGGGCACCAGCCAGATCCAGCAGCTACTCATCGGGCGGGCGCTCACCGGCGTCAACGCCTTCTGACCGGAGAGGAACCCTGAGCACATGGACTTCGGGCTGTCCGACGAACAACGGGCCATCCGCGACACCGCCCGCGATTTCATCACCCGGGAGGTCATGCCGCTGGAGCAGGAACTGCTGCGCCGGGAGCGGGCCCACCAGCCCGGCCTGGACCGCTCCGAGCTGCGCGAGTTGCAGCTCAAGGCGAAGAAGTTCGGCTTCTGGGGGCTGGCCACACCGCAGGAGTACGGCGGCATGGACCTGCCCGCGGTGGTCCAGTCCCTGATCTGGACGGAGATCGGCCGCACCTTCGTGCCGTTCCGCTTCGGTGGCGAGGCCGACAACATCCTCTTCCACGCCACCGAGGAGCAGCGGCAGGAGTTCCTGCTGCCGACCATCGCCGGTGACCGGATCTCCTGCTTCGCCATCACCGAGCCGGGTGCCGGCTCCGACGCCGCCAACATCCGGTTCCGGGCCCGCCGCGACGGCGACGACTGGATCCTCAACGGCGAGAAGACCTTCATCACCGGCGGCAACGAGGCCGACTTCGCCATCGTCATCGCGGTCACCGACCCCGACCGGGACGTCCGCAACGGCGGGGCCACCGCCTTCCTGGTGGACCGGTCGATGGGCTGGCGGTCGGAGTTCATCCCCACCATGGGCGAGGGGGGTCCGGCCTCGCTGATCTTCGACGACGTACGGGTGCCGCACCGCAACATCCTCGGCGAGCCGGGCCAGGGCTTCGCCCTGGGTATGCAGTGGATCGGCAAGGGGCGCTACATCATCCCCTCACACGCCATCGGCATCGCCGAACGGGCCCTGCAGATGGCCATCGAGCACGCCAACACCCGGGAGACCTTCGGCGCCAAGATCGGTACCAACCAGGCCATCCAGTGGATGATCGCCGACTCGGAGACCGAGCTGGAGGCCGCCCGCTGGCTGATCCTGCGGGCCGCCTGGACGGTCGACGCCGGAATGGACCCCCGGCACTCCTCCTCCATGGCGAAGCTCTACGGCGCGGGCATGGTGAACCGGGTGGTCGACCGGGTCATGCAGATCCACGGTGGCATGGGCTACACCCGGGAGCTGCCGATCGAACGCTGGTACCGGCAGGTGCGGCTGTATCGGATCTTCGAGGGCACCGACGAGATGCAGCGCCTGATCATCTCCCGCGACCTGCTGCGCGGCTACACCAAGATCGGAGGGCATCTGGGATGAGGACCTTCGCCAGCATCGAGGAACTGGCCGGGGCGGTCGGTGAGACCCTCGGCCCCGGCCCGTGGTTTCCCATCGACCAGAGCCGGGTCGCCCTGTTCGCCGACGCCACCGACGACCACCAGTGGATCCACCTGGACCAGGAACGGGCGGCGGCCGGACCGTACGGCGGCACCATCGCCCACGGCTTCCTGACCCTCTCCCTGCTGCCCGCCCTGGTCGGCAGCCTGTACCGGGTCCAGGGGGTACGGATGGGGGTCAACTACGGCCTCAACCGGGTCCGGTTCCCCGCCCCGGTACGGGTCGGCACCTCGATCCGGGTCGTCGCCACCATCGACCAGGTCAGCCCGTTCGACGGTGGGGTGCAGTTGGTCGCGACCGCGACCGTGGAGGATGAGGGTGGCGGCAAGCCGGTCTGTGTGGCCGAGACGGTGAGCCGGCTGTACACCGCACCGCCCCGATGACCACCATCTCCCCGGCGACCGTACTGGCCGGCTCCGCCCGCCGGCACGCCGACACCGTGGCCGTGGTCGACGGCCGGGTCCGCGTCACCTACGCCGAACTGTGGTGGGAGGCCCGCTGCTACGGCGCCGGGCTGCGCGCCGCAGGGGTACGCGCCGGTGACGCGGTGGCCCTGCTCGCCCCGAACGTGGTCGACTTTCCCCGGGTCTACTACGCCGCCCTCGCCGCCGGTGCGCACGCCGTGCCGATCGGCGCGCCGAGCAGCCCACAGATGGTCCACCTGCTGCGGGGCGCGCGGCTGCTCGTCTGCCACACCTCACAACTGGCCGCCGGGCAGTGGGCCAGCGCCCGGGCCGGCGTACCGCTGGTCACGGTCGGACCGACCCGCGGCCCGTCCGGCGTACCCCGGCTGGAAGACCTCAGCGACCCGGCACCCGGCTGCGTCGCCACGGACCCGGACATCGACGGCGAATCGGCCGGTCGGGCCGCGACCGACCCGGACGACGGCGAGGTGGTGCTCAGTTGCCTGCCGCTGGGTGGCCGGTTCGGCCAGGACGTCGCGCTGACCGGCACCTTCGCCGCCGGGGCGACCCTGGTGCTGCTGGGCCGATTCACCGGCCCGGCGGCACTGGACCTGATGCTCCGCGAGGAGGTCACCGTCTTCCACGGCACCTCGGCGATGTACGCGGCCCTGCTCGACGCGGCCCGGGACCGACCCGCCCTGCCCCGGCTGCGTAGCTGCGTCAGCAGAACACCCCTGCCGCCGTCGCTGGGCGAGCGCTTCACGACCCTCTTCGCCACCCAGGTCGAGGTGGCCGAGGAGAAGTCGCGAGGCGGCGGCGGGCGGCGACGACACGGGTGGTGCCGGCACCGCCGGTGACGGGCGCTGTCGGCCCCACCCACACCGTCACCGACGCCGAGCGGTCGGGGATCAGCGGTGCCACATTCCCAACCTGACCGGCACCCCCGGTGATGCGTGCAGCAGCGGTTGTCCGTCCGGCGCCGGTAGACCCGCCGCAGCCAGCAGGGTCTGGTCGAGGTGCAGCAACTCGGCGCGGTGCAGGGGCCACTCGACGTGTTCGGCCTCGGCGGCGGCAAGCCGACCGAGGACGACCGTGAAGAGTCGGTAGCGGGCGGTGAGGAAGTGCGCCTGCTCGTCTCGCTCCCGCTCACCCAGCGGCGGACCGAAGCGTACGTCCACATCGCAGCGGGCTCCGCGGGGTGCGGGCCAGCGGCGGGAGGATCGATAGGAGATCAGATCCGCGGTACGGCGTACCGTCATGTCGGACCAGAAGTAGGGCAGGCCGTAGCTGGCCCGCGCTGTTACCACCGCCGGCAGCCGGGACGCGTCCAGGGACAGGAACCAGATGCCGCTGCGACCGCGCTCATCCCGGACATAGGTCCGGACATTCGTCTCCGGGAATTCCGACAGCCAGGGCAGTGGTGGCACCCCAGTCGGCCTGACCCCCTGCATGAGGAACGGGATCAGGCTGATCCAGGCTGATCCGTCGAAGGTCTCCACTTTCAGCCCGGCCGGAAGCAGGGACTGAATGAGATCGGGTGGGTAGCGCCAGTGGATGAAGGTGATCAGGTTCCACTCCTGGTACATCACCGGGCGCTGCACGGCGGGCGGAGGGGGAGCGTGCATCAGGTCGCCTCCTACGGCCACGGGCCGGTCGGCCCCGATCCGTCACAGCAGCCTACGTCCTATCCGGACGGTCGACCGACCAACCGTCGCCCGATGACATCACGGCCTGTGCTGTCGTCGACGCCGATCCGGTGGCCGGGTGCGCGGCCCGGCTACCTGCCCGGCCGCGACCTTCCTGGGAGTACCAGGACCAGGCTGTTTGCGGGCGCGATACCTACCGTGGTCGACATGGCGAATCCGAGACTAGATGGCCACCGTCACCGACCGCGACGCCTCTTCCGAACCGCTGACCGATCGACCGGCTCCGGGCAGCCGTACCTGGCCGTACTCACCGGGACCTGCCTTTTCCTGCTGCTGGCGGCGTGTTCCACCGGCCCGGGCGGCGGGGGTACGGCACCGCAGTCCGCGCCCGCCCCGACTTCCTCCACCGGCGAGCAGGCCCCGCATCCGTACGTCGGGATGTGGGTGACCGCCGACGGGCACATCCGGCAGATGCTGCTGCCCGAAGGGCGCTACGACGAGGCCCGCGGCGAACGGGAGAGCGCCTACACCGGCGCCTACCGGGTCACCGGCAACCGCATCGAGTACGACGACGACACCGGGTTCAGCGCACACGGCACCTTCGACGGGGATGTCCTGCACCACGCCGGATACGTCTTCTACCGCGAGGGCAGCGAGGCGCACCGCACCGCGAGAGAGGGATGACCATGATGGACAACGCGACCCCAAACGGCCGGCGCCTGCTCCTGACCGCCGGACTCGCCGGCGGGCTGACGGTACTCGCCGGGGCCGGTGCCGCCTCGGCGGCAACCCCCGGGAAGCCGGACGTGCCGGGACGGCCGGCCACGGAACGCCGGAACAAGGAGGCGGTGCGACACGCCTTCGCGCGGCAGAACGCCGGTGGCGACATCTACGACATCCTGCACGACCAGGTGGAGTGGACCATCGTCAACGGCCGGACCTACACCTCCAAGGCCGAGTTCCTGGCACAGGGATCGGCACCGATCATGGACCGGCTGGCCTCGACCCTGGTGATGACGATCCGGGAGATGTGGGCGGACGGAGACACCGTGATCATCCGATTCTCGGGGGACTCGACCGCCGTCGACGGGGTCGACTACCACAACGAGTACTGCTGGATCTGGCAGTTGCGCGGCGGGCAGGTGGTGCGCTGTCACGCCTTCCTGGACATGGTCGCCGTACGGGAACTCATCGACCGCATCGACCTGCCCTGAGCTGAGCTGACCCGGACCCGCTGGTCACCGTAGCCAGCTGCTGGCGGCCAGGGTGCCCAGCAGCCGCAGCGCCTCGGCGCTGCGGCTGTCCGGCTGGGCGCGGTACACGATCAACTGCTGGCCGGGGGCCTCCCGTACGTCGAAGGCGTGGTACGACAGCGTCAGTTCGCCGACCGCGCCGTGCCGGAAGGTCTTCGGCTCGTGGGTCTTGCCCTGCACCTCATGCCGTCCCCACCACCGACGGAACTCCGCGCTGGCCGCGCTCACCTCCTCGACCAGCTCCCGCACCTGCCGGTCCTGCGGGTCATGGCCGAGGGCCAGGCGCAGGTTGGCCACGCAGGTCTTCGCGGCCCGCCGCCAGTCGGCGAAGAACCGGGGACCGGCCGGGTCCAGGAAGGTCATCCGGACCAGGTTGTCCGCCTGGGTGAAGTCCGCGTAGAAGGCGTCCGCCAGGGCGTTGCCGGCCAGCAGGTCTAGTCGACGGTCGAGGACGAAGGCCGGGGTGTCCGGCCAGGCGTCGAGCAGGTCCCGCAGGCTCTGCTCGACCCGGGGCCGGGCAGGGGTCGGCTGCTCGCCGGGGGAGAGCCCGGCCAGCCGGAACAGATGGTCGTGGGCGTCCGGCTCCAGGTCCAGGGCCCGGGCCACCGCAGCCAGCACGGACCTCGAGGGGTGGCGTTCCCGGCCCTGCTCCAGCCGGGTGTAGTAGTCGACACTCACCCCGGCCAGTACGGCCACCTCCTCGCGCCGCAGCCCGGCGACCCGCCGGGTCCCGGTGGAGACCAGACCGACATCGTCCGGGGTCAACCGGGCACGCCGGGCGGTGAGGAAGGCTCCGAGCGCGGTTGTCGACATGCCAGCCACGGTAGCCACCCGGGCTCCGGCCACCCAGGGTGCGGCACACCCTGGCACCGGCGTACGACCGGTGTTCGGCACTGTTCCGAAGCCTGTTCGGTGGCGGTGAACAGCGAAAACGCTCCTACGGTGAGCCGAAATCCCCGGCGGATGAACTGATCGCCGCCGATTCCCGGAAAGGCTCTCCATGAACCGATCGATCAACCCGCGGCACCATGGCGGCGAACGGCGACTGCGTCGTCTGCTCAGCCTGGTGCTGGCGGTCGTGCTGGCCGGCACCCTCCCGGCCCTCGTCCGTTCCGCACCGGCCGCCGCCGCATCCGGCAACCTCATCCGCAACGGCACCTTCGACAACGGCAGCACCGATCCCTGGTGGACCCGACTGGCCGCGACCAACACGACCGTCGACGCCGGGCAGTTGCGCATCCGCACCGCCAACACGGTCGGCAAGCCCGTCTGGGAGGACCTGGTCGGGCACTTCGAGTTCGGGGTGACGGCGGCGACGCCGTACCGCCTCCAGTTCGACGCCTCCGCCGAGGCCAGCCGCAACGTGCGGGTCTCGGTCTCCCGGGTCGACACGCCGTTCACCTCCGCGTTCGACCGGGAGGTCGCACTCACCGCCACGATGCGCCGCTTCACCTTCGACTTCGTCGCCCCCTTCGGTGACCCGAAGGCGGTGCTCCTGTTCCACTTCGGCGGGCGGGCGGCCTCCACCGTCCGGCTGGACAACATCTCGCTCACCCCGTTGGCCGTGGACGCGGTCAGCGACCCGATCCTCTACTGGAACGAGGTGCTGCTGGACAGCTACCGAGCTTCGACGCCGGCACCCACCGTCGCCGCCCGGGACGCGGCGATCCTGCACGCGGCCATGCACGACGCCGCCGTCTCGGTCACCGGTGTCGGCAACCCCTACCGGGTGCGGGTACCGGTCAACTACCCCGGCACCATGGACGACGTGGTGGCCCCGTCCCTGCACGCGGCCCTCGACAAGGCCGCCTTCGACGTACTGGTCGCCCGCTTCCCGCAGCGCCGAACGGACCTGGAGACGGCCCTGGCCACCGCGGTCACCCGCCGACCCTCCGGAGTGAACGCCGCCGAAGCCACTCGGGGTACGACGGTCGGTGCCGCAGCCGCAGCCGCCAACCTCCAGGCTCGCGCCGACGACGGCTCCGGCGACGCCGGCCAGTACCAACCCGACGGGGTCGACGGGGCCTGGCGACCGACCGACGGCACCCCGGCGGTCACCCCGCACTGGGGTCGGGTCACCCCGTTCGTGTTGACCTCCGGCCGGCAGTTCCGACCCGACCTGCCCGCCGACGCGGACGACTACCAGGACCTGCTCGGCAAGCAGGAGTACCTGGACCAGGTGCGGGAGGTACGCGAGCTCGGCAGCCGGACCTCGACGCTGCGCACCACCGACCAGACCCAGCTCGCCCACTTCTGGGCCAACGACGTGGCCGGTACCTACAAGCCGCCCGGTCAGCTGTTCGCGCACACCCAGATCGTGGCGAGGCAGCGGCAGCTCGGCATCCTGGCCAACGCCCGGCTGTTCGGGCTGGTCGGCCTGGCGTTGGCCGACTCCGCCATCGCCGCCTGGGACGCCAAGTATCTGACCCCGATCGATCTGTGGCGACCGGAGAGCGCGATCGGCAACGGGTGGCAGCCGCTGTCGCGGCAGGTGAACGGGGTCTCCTTCTCACCGGCCTTCCCGGCCTACATCTCCGGACACGCCACCTTCGCCGGGGCGTGGGCGGCGGTGATGAAGGGCTTCTTCGGCACCAACGACATCGCCTTCGACGCCACCACGGACGACCCGTTCGCCCGGGGCGTCGTGCGGCGGATGCCGGGCTTCGACCAGGCCGCCCAGGAGAACGCCCTGAGCCGGATCTACCTGGGCGTGCACTACCGCTTCGACGCCGACGCCGGTCTGGCCGTCGGCGGGTCCGTGGGCGCCTACGTCTACGCCAACCGGCTCCGACCGTGAGTCCTCAGTCGGGGTGAGAGGGCTCCCCGTCCGGTCCGTCGACCGGGCGGGGAGCGACGTCCCGCCGGTGCGCCAGCAGCATCCCGTACGCGCCGAGAAGCGCCCCCGCCACGGCGATCACCGCCGGATGCAGTCGCCGGGGGTACGACGTGACCGGCGGCACCGGTTCGCGCGGCGGGTGCCGCACCCCGCAGCACGCCGAGGGGGCCGGACCCTCGACCGGTCGGGTCGGCCGGCTGAGGCGTACGTCGATGTCGTGTCGCAGTTCGATCCACTGCTCGATGGTGGCCGGCGGCATTCCGCAGGCGGTCAGCAGGGCCACGACGGCCTGCTCGCGGGGCAGGGTGGTCCGCCCCAGCATGGTGGCCAGAGTGCTCGGCGGCAACCAGTGTCCGCAGGCGGAGGCGCGGCGGGAGATCTCCCGATAGGTCAGGCCGGACCGTCGGCGGATGTCCCGCAGCAAATCGACGTACTCGCCCGCCGTGGCGGTCCGCGGCACCGGATCCCGGGCAGCCTCATGCATCGCTTCCACCCCCGTGGTGATTGATGTGTTCGGGCTCGACCCGAGCCCCTCGGCCCTGCGTCGGCCGTCGAACAAGACGCTAGGTATCCCGGCTGTCCGAGACAATGCCCTCCGAGCCTCGGTGCGGTGTCCGCGCAGCTCAGGGCGGCTTGTCCGGGTCATGTCCGACCATCTCGGACAGTCGGGTGAGGCGGGTTGCCCCGGCCTCCGCGGGCTCGGGAGAATCAGACGATGACCACGGGGGAGCTACGACCGGAGGAGGCGACCGACCCGGCCGGGTTCGTCGACCTGTTACGCCGGCTGAAGGAACGGTCCGGACTGACCTACCGGCAACTGGAGCAGCGCGCGGCCGCAGCCGGCGACGTGCTGGCCCGCAGCACCGCTGCCGATCTGCTGCGCCGGTCCACCCTGCCGCGACCGGAGGTGTTGGCCGCGTTCGTCCGCGCCTGCGGGGCGCCGGATCAGGTGGAGCGGTGGTTGCGGGCACGGGATCGGCTGGCCGCCGGCCCGTACGCCGGGGCCGATCCGACTCTGCCCACCTCTGCCCTTCAGAACCCGACCGGGGCAGGCCCCGACGAGGACGGCGTGGCGCAACCGGTCCGCCCGGTGCGTCCGGGCCGGTTCACCCGACCTGCGCCGACGCTGCTCCTCGTCGGCACCCTGCTGGCCGCCCTCGCCGTCGGCGCCTGGTTCTGGTGGCCCGACGACGAGCAGCGGACCTCGACGGAGCAGGCCGGGGCGCTCACCTCACCGGGCCGCGTCTCGTCGGCCCTGCCCAGCGGCGGGCGGAGTCAGATCCGGCCCGCCCACGCCCCGCACCTGTGCATCACCGAAGGGCGCGACCGCACCGGCGGATACCCCAGCGAGGTGGCGGCCCAGCGCCCCTGCGCGGAGGCCACCCCACCGGACACCTACCTGGAGCCGGTGGCGGACGACCTGTACTTCATCAAGTGGCACCACCCGGAGCACGGAGCCGGCTGCCTCACCGTCCGCCGGGATGATCCCGGCCGGAACCTGATCGAGCCCTGGCCGCACTGCCGCACCGACTTCTGGCCGCAACTGTTCCGCTTCGAGCCGACCGGGGCGGCGCCGACGGAGTACCGGCTGCGACCGGCGGGCAGCGACCTGTGCGTCGGCATCCGCGACGACCACACCGAGGTGCCGGCCGAGGCGTCGGCGGAGCCGTGCACCGGCGGCGCCGACCAGGTGTTCCTGGTCGACTCGCTGCCGGAGGACTGAGGCGAGCGGGGTGCGGCCTGGCTGCGGTGACCAGCGCCGGGCCGGCTCGCCGTCTCATCGGGGCTGGAGCAGCCCACGGTCGATCATGAAGGCCCGCAAGGTCTCGGCGTCCTCGGCGGACATCAGGCGGCGGGGGATCACCGTCGCTGCCATCCCGCCGACGAACACGACCCAGAAGTCCGGGGTGTCGGTCACCCGGGTGACCCCTTCCCAGGCGATGCCGCCGGACTCCGAGCCGCTGCGCATCATGATGTTGTCCTCGGTGATGTCATAGGCCCCGTCGACGGCGTAGCGGCCGGAGCGACGTCGGGCCCGCAGCCGCACGAAGGGGGAGTACAGCATCGCCAGCAGGCCGCCGAGGGTCATCGACACCCACAGCGGCATGAGCTGCTCGATCCACGAGGACCCCAGCGAGGCGATCAGACCGATGGCCCCGACCCCGGCCAGCACCGCGCCGACATAGCCGTACCTGCGTAGTCCGACACTGCTGAGCACGGCGGCGACCCGGCCCGGATAGCTGGGGTCGGCGGGGACCTCGAAACGGATGTGCATCGGCGAAACGATACTGCCCCACCCACCCGGCCAGTGCCGCGCTGCCCCCTGGCCGCGCCACTGGTTGGCGCGGGGACCCGGACCAATCGAATCTCTGCTATATATGGGAACGCTCCCAAGGTGGCCGATCGGTCGCCGCGCGGGGAGACCAAGCCATGGAGGAGCCATGCGTAAGTTTCTTGCCGCGTTGACCGCCGCCCTGATGCTCGGCGTCACGGCCGGCAGCGTCCCGTCCGCCGCCAGCGCCGCACCGCACAAGTCGTGCCCGCGCCACCTGCTCTTCTGCGAGGACTTCGAACGTCTGCCGCGTGGCGGCGCCAGCAGCCTGAACTGGGGCATCGACACCCGCAACGGCACCCTGACGGTGGAACAGGCCCGCCGGGGCAACAAGGTGCTGCACATCCACACCGTGGACAACGGGCGGGCCTTCCTGCGGGTAGACGACTTCGAGGCACCGGGCAACCGGTTCTACGGCCGGATGCGGCTGCGGGTCGACGCCTTCCCGACCGCACCGGACTGGGCGCACTTCACCCTGGTGGAGGCGACCGGCACCGGCAGCTCGGAGATCGTCCGACCGATCGGCGGCCAGTACGCCCCCACCGTCCCGGGGATCTTCTGGGGGGTGGGTGCCGACGGCGGGCCGACCGGCGACTGGACCAACTGGCGCGAGTCCGCCCCGGTGGTCGAGGACACCTGGCAGTGCTTCGAGTGGAAACTCGACCCCAGGGATAACCGGGTCACGGTGTGGATCGACGGGGTGGCGAACCCGGAGTTGACCGCCTCCACCAACCAGCACGGCGGCAACCAGGTGCCCTTCATCCTGCCGAAGGTGAACACCGTGAAGATCGGCTGGCAGCTCTACCAGGGCGGCACCACCCCGGGCCAGTTCGACCTCTGGATCGACGACATCGCCCTGTCCAGCCAGCGCATCGGCTGCTGACCGGCCGACCCCGCCCTCAGATCAGCCCGAGCGCCAGGGCGGCGAAGAGGGCGGCCAGCCAGCCCCAACCCGGAATGATCATGGCGCGTTGAATCAGGCCGATGCGCGGTGACACCTGTTCCCAGGCTCTGCCGAACTGGACGAGCCCGAGGAACAGGGCCACCGCGACCCCACCCGAGACGACCCGCCAGGGTGTCGTGGGCAGGGTGAAGGCGCTGATGGCCGCGCTGACGGGCAGGGACAGGAAGACGACGGCACCGGCGAGGTCGTGGATCCGGTGTGCTGTGCTCTGCTGCTCGGGTATCCCGGTCGGTGCACCCGGCGGGTATCCGAGCAGCGGGTCCATCCGGAACACTCCGGAGGCGACAAGGCTGAGCCCGAAGATGGCCAGCACCACGCCGAGCAGGGCGCTGGGGCCCTTGATGATCACGCCGAGGGCTCCCGCCGTGATCGCGGAACCGGAGATCAGGAAGTTGGCCGTCTGGATCCCACCCCGGCTACCGAGGGCCAGGGAGCTGACCGGGTGGCGGATCGGGGCGTAGCCCGGTCGGCTGGCCCCGTCGATGAGGAACACCAGCACGAACGACACCGCTCCGACGGCACCCACCCACAAGGCCATGTGGTCCTTCTTCCCCGTGTCGGAACCTCCGGCTGATCCAGTACATCGAACAAGACGCCGGTCGACCCAGTGCCGATGGTCATGGCCTCCCTCGGCTCAGCGGAGGCGCGACTGTCGATCTCCGCCGGTTTCCACGCTCTCCCGCTGGCCGGCGCGGGCCCGCATGAGGGCGAATCCGAGCAGGTTGAGCCCGCGCCAACGTGCGGGGTCGGTGGCATCCGGATGGTCGGCGGCCAGACCGATGCCCCAGACCTGGTCGAACGGGCTGGCCTCCACCAGCACCCGCTCCCCGGTGTCGAGCAGATAGGCACCCAAGGCCCGATGCTGGTCGAACTTGGCCCGGTTGCCGGTCACCACGATGCCGAAACGGTGCCGTTGCCAGGTCTGCGGGTCGAAGCCGACGACCCGACGACCCAGGGCCTTCACCGCCTCCGGCGAATCCACCGTCAGGATCTGAGCGGCCCGGGCGTGGTCGTCGAAGAGGACGGCCTTGCGCCACATCATGTAGTGCTCGGCGGTGGCGAAGCGTAGCCCGTCGAGGGTGAACGGTGCCGGCCACCACTGACTCAGGCACTCGGCGCCGATCCGGCCGTCGGCCCGCGGCTGGTGGCCCCAGAAGAACAGGTAGTCCACTCGGGAACCCGCACTCACGGCGGCGATCAGTTCGGCGACACTGCCTACGGACGTGACCATGCCCGCGAGTGTCGCACCGCGAGACCTGCCGCACCATCATGTCTCAGGACCGGCCGCGATCGCACTGGCAGTACGCCGGTGGCATCTGCCGAGCGGGCGGTGGCCCCGGCCGGGTGAGCGGACACCCGACGGCGGCACGAAACGGTAAAGTGATCCGCACCTCGCAAGTGGACACACCGCGAACGGGCCCATCCCAAGCGGACGCATCGGCCGAGACCGCCGATCAGTGCGGCTCTCCACGGCAACACTGCTGCGCCGCCTCGACGGCGGCGAACATGACGACCCACGAGATGAGGCGGCATGGCTGGAGTGAGCGACGACGGCGAGACCAGGCCGGCGACCGCGGCCCGGATCTACGACTACTTCCTCGGCGGCACCCACAACTTCCCGGCCGACCGCGAGGCCGCGCAGGCGATGCTCAAGGTGTTGCCGCTGGGGCCGCAGATGGCCAGGACGAACCGGGCCTTTCTGCGACGCGCCGTGCGATATCTCGCGGAATCGGGGGTGCGACAGTTCCTCGACATAGGCTCCGGCATCCCCACCGAAGGCAACGTCCACGAGATCGTCCAACAGGTCGAGCCCGAGGCCCGTGTCGTCTACGTGGACGTCGACCCGGTGGCGGTCGCGGAGAGCCTGAAACTGCTCGACGGCAACCCGTTGGCGACCGTGGTCAACGCCGACCTGCGCGATCCTCGGTCGATCCTCGCGCATCCGCAGGTCACGGCGCTGCTCGACTTCGACCGGCCGATCGGCCTCGTGTTGGGCGCGGTCCTGCATTTCGTCTCCGACGACGAGACCGCCTACGACGCGGTGGGTCGACTGCTCGCCGCTATGGTGCCCGGGAGTCACCTGCTCATCTCTCATGCGACGGCCGACGAGGCGCCACACGAGCCGGACGAGATCGACGTGGCCCACGACATCTACCGGCACCGGACCGCCACGCCTCTCGGGCTGCGCACCAGAGCGCAGATCGAGCGCTTCTTCGACGGTCTCGACCTGGTCGAACCGGGCGTGGTGTGGCTGCCGCTGTGGCGTCCGGCCCCGGACGATCCGCAGTACTTCGCCGACGATCCGACGCGCAGCGCCGGCCTCGGTGGACTCGGACGGATCCCGCCCCACCACGGCAGGTAGCCGAGATCGATCACGATGCGATGCTCCCGGCAACGGCACGGGTCACCGATCGCCGACCAGGGTATCGGGGCCCCGAGTCAGGGCAGCGGGACGACGTACGAGTCGACGCGGGCGATCAAGCCGTCACGGAAAGTGAACAGGTCGTTGAAGGCGAACCGGAACGTCCCGTGCTCGACGCTGGTGCCGCGTCCCGCTCCGGTGGTGATGACGACCGGACCGTCCTCGTGGACGCGCTGGACGTCGAGTTCGGGGCTGCCGGTGAAGGCCGGATTCTCGATCTCGGCGTCGAACTCCGCCTTGCCGTGGGTGGTCCGGTGGCCGTGGATGACCCATTGGACGTCGTCGGTGAGGGTCGCGAGGATCCGCGCGTGATCGCTCGTCCGGAACCCTGCGAAGTACTCCGCGACGAGGTGGCGTTGGCTCTGCTGGGTCATCGTCTGCTCTCTCCTGGCGTGGCGTCGTCGTGCTGCAGGTGGGTGGCGAGGGCGTCGAGGATCGAGGCGAGTCCGTCGCTCGCCTGGGCGGTCTGAAGCTCGGGCGGCAGCCGACGTTGGTGGACGGTGAGATCCGTGCCGCCGTCGGCGGGGCGCAGGCTGATGGTGGTACGCAGACCGGTGACGGGCTCGTCGAAGACGAGTTCGTGCGGTGCGGCGACGCTCACGTAGACGAATCGGAGGCGGCGGGAGACACCGTCCGGAGCGCGGGTGTCGAGCGCGAACTCTCCGCCGGGACGCAGGTCGACGGTCACCGAGTCAGGCGGCACGGTGGCGTGTGAACCGCCCCAGAACGCCGCGACGCTCGCCGGTGAGGTGAGGGCGGCCCAGACCCGCTCGGGTTCCGCTGGGAGACGACGTCTCGCGATCAGTTCGTCGCCCCGACGTTGTGCGCTGGCGGTCAACGGGTCGCCTCCTCCTCGGTGAGGTGTTGTTCAAGGGCGTCGAGCCGGTCGTCCCAGGCGCGGCGCTGCTCGTCGATCCACGTGCCGAGCCGGGACAACTGGTCGACCCTGAGTCGGCAGGGGCGTCGGGTGCCCTCGCGACGCTGCTCCACCAGGCCGCACCGCCGCAGGACACCGACGTGGTGGGAGATCGCCTGTGGGGTCAGGTCGAAGGGTGCGGCAAGTTCGCCCACTGTGGCGTCGCCGCGCGCTAGGCGAGCGACAAGGGCCCGGCGGACGGGATCACCGAGGGCGGCGAAGGCCGAGTCGAGCTCTGGCCCGGGTGCGACGAGCGAGGGCATGGCTCCACCCTAACACAAACAATCATTTGCGCAAACAGGCGTTTGCATCGCCACCCCGATGCACGAGGTCTTGCTATGCAAGGTATCTTGCTTTTCATGGACGGCGCGCGTGAGCGGATCACCACCAACATCCGCAAGGGCGTCCTTGAGTACTGCGTGCTCGCGTTGCTCTCGCAGCGCGACATGTACGGCCTGGAACTGGCGGACTGGCTGGCCGCTCGGGGTCTGATCGCCAGCGAGGGCAGCCTGTACCCGATGCTTGCCCGGATGCGGCAGGCGGGCAGTGTCGAAACCCGCTGGCTGACCCCCGAGCAGGGGCATGCCCGGCGGTACTACGCGATCACCGGCCAGGGGCGGGCGCAGTTGCGGGTGTTCGCGGCGGTGTGGCGTGACATCCAGCCGCACGTGAACGAACTGATAGCGGAGGAAACATGAGCAACGGCGCCCTGCCCGAGGTGGCGGAGACCTACCTTCGGGCGCTCGCCGCCGAGTTGGCCGACGCGCCACCGGACACCGTGCGGGAGATCATCGAGGGGGTTCGCGCGCACATCGCCGAGGCCTTGGACAGCGGACGCCAGATCGACCAGGCCCTGGCCGGTCTCGGCAGCCCGCAGGCCGTGGCGGCGCAGGCGCGTGAGGAACTCGTCCTGACCGACCGTGCCGGGGACCGGGTGGCCGGTGTCGGCCGGGCGCTGCGGATGGTCGCCGTGGTGCTCGGCGTACTGACCGCGGTGTGTGTGAGTTTCCTGCTGCCCTCCACCGCGCTGCCCTCGGATCTGGCCGGTCCCGAGGGGCAGAGCATCATGCGACGCCTCGGGCCCGGGTTCGCCATGCTCACCCTGCTACCGGCGCTCATCGCGGCCATGCCGTTCGTCGTACCCCCCAGGGTGCGCGAGGTTACCGGCGCAGTCGGTGCCGGTGTGCTGACCGCACTCGCCTGCGCCACCGGTGAGGTCGGCCTGTACTACCTCCCGCTCGTGCTCATGCTGTGGGCGGCGACGGTGGTGCCGTGGGTGATGCGGCGAGGGATCGGCCGGGCCGCCGTACGGTCCTGGCGCCTCGTCGCGGCGGGGGCGGTCACCCTGCCCGGACTGCTGCTGACGCTCTCCGTGGCCACCGGCTCGTTGGGCATCGAGTGGCTGGGCGTGGTGCTGTGGATCGTCGGGCCGCTGGTCGTCGGTGCGCTGTGCGCCTTCGGCCTCCGGATCGGGTACGCCCTGACCGCCCTGGCCGGTGCGCTGGTCATGGCCTTCGCGATCACCGAGCGGGGCTTCCTGTTCGCGGCCTTCTGGGTGTTCGGTGGGCTCTACCTGATGATCGGCTCCACCGGTGTGGTCACGACCCGTCGCGGCAACCGTCCCGAACAGCGACCTGCAGTGCGAGGGCGACCCACCTCGACTTCGGGAGGCTGACGACGGACTCGCGCTTGCTTGCCCTGGCCACGTCGCCCAGGGTGATGTAGGTCGGTGCCCAGGACACCTCAGAGTTGGCCGCGCAATTGGCCTTGCCAGCGGCCAAATCGAGGTCCACGTCAGTTCACTACGGCCTACCTCAGCCGAACGCGATTGGATCCCAGGCCATTCGAGATCGGCCCTAATCGCTCTTCTGTGCTGCTTGGGATGCCCCTATCAGTGGGTTTCGTCTCGCCAGCAACTTCCGCCTGGGGTGCTATCGCGGTGAGCGCTCGCGACGCGTCGGCGTAGCCCATCTTCTCGAGAGCTGCCAACCTTGATCGATCTGTCTCAAGACGGTGCCCCAATTCTCGCTGATCTCTTGGCGCGATCCTCACGACTTGTATTCCTCCAACAAGATCGGCTTCTATCAAGTCTTCCACAGCGACTCCGAGTGGGTTGCGTGAAAGCAGGAGGTGTCGGATCACCGAGGGGAGTATGGGAAGGAAGCGCACGATCCTCGACTCATTTCCTTCCAGCTCGCGGCCGAGATTGGACTTGGCGACACTCGAGATCGCAATCAACAGTCGCGGACTCTGTCGAAGTGCACGAAGTACTGGCAGAGGATCGGTTATTCCGCCATCCATGTAGTGGCGTCCACCGATAACTACCTTGGGCGGGTAGAGCAGCGGGACGGCCATGGTGCCGAGCATGCCTTGATAGAGGTCGCGGTCGGCCGGCACCGATGCGAGGTCGACGTAGGACGCTGTCCCGCTGCGAGCGTCTGTCAGCGCCACCTCGAAGATCAGCCGATGCGCTCTCAGGGTTGTGGTCGACAGTCCTGTCACGGCTTTGATCGTGTCAACGAGGTATGCCACATCGACCATCCGGCGCGGCCTCCAGAGGTTTATGAATCGGTCGCCAGAAAGCTTCCCGAGTAGTTTGTCGCCCATCTCGGCCACAGTCGGCCCGCTTGGTTCGGCAATCTTCTTGGCGAGAACCGCTCCGGCGACACAACCAGCACTTGTCGCGTGTATTGATTTCACATCAGGCGCGAGGCCTCTATCGACTAGGGCGCGAATTGCGCCCAGGCAATATATCGAGCGCATCGCTCCGCCTTGGATCGCGACTGAGATCACTTGAACTCCTTAAATCGGCTGACGCCGTCATGGTGCCGTGAAGTACCTGACGACTTGAACCAGAATTGCTGAGAGTGGCCCTGCTATTGACAAAGCGCCTGCCACCAACCACCGTTGCCTTATGGGTGTGGCAGGAATCTTGGATATATAGTCCAGTCTCTTGTACGCCGCTAGAAGCGCCAACAAGCCTTCTGTGTCCTCTCTCCCCTTGAATTTCGCAATCTCTTTTGCTACCTCCTCGGTCTGCGCCTCCTTGTCTTGTCGTACCTGGCGTCGGAAGTTTCCGTTCACTGCTGAGAATACGTACAGTACGATTCCAATGAATATTGCCAGGACTGCTGCGGCTGCTATTGTACCCATGGCGGGTTCAAGAAAGAACGACACTGCCCATGCGCTGAGCATGGTGCAAAGGGCACCCGCTTGCATATTAGTAATCAACTGGCGGAGGCGTCGCCACCCAAAGAATCCATCCGGATTCACCATGTTGGCGCGGAATTGATAGTCGTTCTTAAGTCGTTTGAGGAACGCGACATACGTTAGTCCTACAATGGCCTCGATGTAAACCATGTAGATGCCAATCGCACCAAAGAGGACCCAGAGGACTCCGCCGGGACGCAGGGGGCTCAGACTTGCCCACCAGTTGCTGTAAAGTTCCGGCGCAAGGAAGGAGAACAGCTCCGACTGCATCCCAAGGTTCGTCAGTGTGGTAAATCCCAGTGCTACGACGAAAACGATCGGGGACAGCTTGCCCCAACGATGCAGACGCTGGTTGACGGCATCCACGGCTTCCGTAAGCGCCCGCCGTCCGGCCTCATCGTACTTAATGCAACCGGTTGCCTCCATGTCGGAGTGTAGACGGGCTGCACCCAGATAGAGGCCGTACACGAGTAGAACTGATGTGACAATCGTGAACGTCAGAACTATCGATGGATAGTCGCGCAAGTACGGCATATCGAGATAAGTGCTGTCGGATCGTGTTCGGATCACGAAGTGCCAGGCGTCTTTCCAGAATGGGTCGGCGTCGCTTCCAGGCAGAAAGAGGCCAGAGCCCGCAGCCGCCCATATCACCGCGAGCCCCGTTATCCCTCCGACTATGACCGAAGCCCACCCCTGGCTGACCTTTCCACCGTGCAGTCGCCCCAAGATAAGTGGGTCAACCACGAATGGCTCCAGATCCGGGATTGGCTTGGGCTCATGATCATACTGGGTAGTAGGGCTCTCGTCGTCAACAGGGTGCCGTGGAGACACGACCTTACCTGCCCCTCGACGTCCAATGTTCTGTGTCACGTTCCTTCTTTCTAGCAGACCTAGCGTGAGCTATTCGTTGACGCAGGATTCGGGCGTGAGAGAGAATAGATTAGTGAAGCATGCGAGCTTATTGCGGCGCGCATGCCAGTATGAGTTGGAAGCTCGACTCCGATATCGGCGAGGTCGGCTCGTAATCTCGAGGTGGCGGCCGGTAGTTCCAGGAAGCTCAAGCTCGGCGCGATGTGGTGAACTACGTGAAAATTAACTCCACCGCATAGCCGCCACCACAGGCCGGCGTGGTGGCCGACATCGCTCGTCTGGATGAGTTGGTTGCACAGGGGCCAGCGATCCGAACACTCGCGCCCCTCAGTGTTGCTGAGGGTGGTATTGTGCTGCACCTGCGTAATGAATGAGACTAGCGTCCCGGCCAGTAGGTGAAACGAGAGAAACATGACTATCGTCGAGCCAAACGAACGTGCGATGAAGACGGGCGCCCAGACGATCGCTGCCGGAACGTATTTATCCAACAAGAACAGCCAGCTAGGCGTTGTTGCCCTCAGGCCGTGCCGATTTCTATAACGCCGTTTGAGCCATGGCTCCGCAGGCTTGAGCATGTTCAACGTCGACATGGGTAGCAGCAACCACATATGAATGTGTTGGGTGGAGTGGAGCGGACGCCATTTCTGGCTGTTTGTCACACGGCCCAGGCTGCCGAACTGGATATCGGGATCGAGTTCTGGATCTCCCGGATACCGGTGGTGGAGACGTACGTGTTTGTAGATCCACCAATGCGGACTGAACCCGACTGGGCTGGATCCGAGGCGTTGAAGGATGACTGCCACCCAGCGCGGCGCGCAGGTGTTGCCATGAACGGCGTCGTGGAACCATGAGCCCAGCAAGGAAACTGTCGCCAAAGCGAAGATGGCTACCGCGAGGAGATTGTATGGATACGGCAAGAATATCGTCCCTGTGTATCCAATGGCCTGCGGTACTACCCGTGAGAGTGCGTCGTACGCAATCTGCCGATGTGTAGGGCGTTGACGATGCGCCAGTTCATTGGCGCGGAACTTTCGTAACCGGACCTCGAGAAGATCAGATGGAGTCGCCGGCTGAAGTTTCCGGATGCCAGCACGCTCTGCCGTCGTGGAATGCCCTGCAGGCGTTCTCCCTGTTGATGTAGTCCTCGCTCGCCGGAGGAGGATGCCTCTTGTTGTCGCGATGCGGCCAGACGAGCGAGACGAGCGGACGCCTCGCAAATTGGTTTCTCCACCGTCGATCTTCACAAATGAGATCCAGATCTAGTGGGTGCTCGTCAACGCACCATGCTACAAGAACCGGAGGCCCATCTTACTCGAAAATGGGGCTAGTTCTGTCGGGTCGGCGACACTCACCGGAGTTCTGGCTCTTAGCATTACGCGACGGTGTCCTGCTTGCCGACTCCGAACAGGATTATCTAGTGTCCAGACCACTAGCGTTCGGAGCGCCGGGATCCGGCTACGCGGATGGTGAACACCCCAGTGTCGTCGATCGCTGCGGATTCGGCCGTGTTCTCGGAAAAGCTCGTCTCGACTGCTTCTCTGGGTGGCTGTTGGCGATCTCTCGACGCACTGCTTGTCCTCGCTACTGGCCTGGTGGGGTCGGACCTCGCCACTGAGGGGCCGTGCGGCCATCCTCGATCAAGCCGGTGAATGCACATGCCGGTCTTGATCACCGAACCGCTGTACACGAAAGTTGCTGCCGCCCGCACGCTTCAACTACCCCGCCGCCCGGCTGGAACGCCGAACGGCGTTTCGCCAGACATTGACGCTACCCATCGATTGACCTGGTCGCGATAGGGCGCGGGCAAGGGCCCGTCGACGGCGGAGAAGCCTTCCGGGAAGACAGCAGTCGACCAAGATTCGGTCCCCCGGCGGGGTCTCGGTGCGCTGTCTTGCCCGTCTGCGGGTCGCCCTGTCCAGCCGGACCCTAAACCACCTGGCCGACCTCGTCCACGCCGGGCGTACCCGCCGTCGCGGACAGTGGCGGCGCCTTGATGCCTGCCCTGCTCGCCCCGGCTCATCTCTGCAATGGAGACACGCCACCGCGATCGTTCAGGTCGTTCCCGCCATGCGTGACGTCCCGACTGGCCACCCGAGACCCAGGTGGCCATCGCGAGCGCGTGTGACGACAGCCGTAGCCGGTTCGCAACCGGCGCCGGCGTGTCCGTGCCTACTCGCGCGATCGATCGCACATGCACGTCGGCGCGGTGCCCCAACCCCGTAGGCGTTGGGAACTGCATGGCTATGGCCAGTGCGACTCATCCTCCTGATGAGCATCGACGACCCGATGACAGCTAGGCTGCCCGCGTGGCCGATGCCGAACTGGTGACGAACGAGGAGCGCCTGCGCCGCTTCGAGGCGATCACCGACAGGGCTCTGTCGGGGCTGAACATCGCCGATCTCTTCGATGAGCTGCTTGATCGGGTCCGGGACCTGCTCAAGGTCGATACTGCGACAATCCTGCTGTTGGACGGCCATACCGGCGAACTCGTCGCCACGGCCGCCAAGGGCCTGGAAGAGGAGGTACGGCGCGGATTCCGCATCCGGGTCGGGCACGGCTTCGCCGGCCGGGTGGCAGCCACCTCAGCACCGGTGACGATCTATGACGTCACCCCCGCCGACGTGGTCAATCCCATCCTGCTCGACGCGGGGATCCGGGCCCTGCTGGGGGTGCCGATGCTGGCCAACGGCACCCTCGTCGGGGTGCTGCACGTCGGTTCCCTGACCCTGCGGCGGTTCGGCCCCGAGGACGTCCAGCTGCTGCAACTGGTCGCCGATCGGGCCAGCTCCGCCGGTCAGGTCCGGGCCCAGATCCTCGACCGGCAGGCGGCCCTGGCCCTGCAACGCAGCCTGCTGCCCGGCCGGCTGCCGGAGATCGCCGGCCTGGACCTGGCCGCCCGGTACGTGCCCGGTCACGACCTCGGCATCGGTGGCGACTGGTACGACGTGTTCGCCCTGCCCTCGGGCTGGCTGGGCGCGGTCATCGGCGACGTCTCCGGTCACGGACTGCCCTCCGCCGTCGTCATGGGACGCATCCGCAGTGCCCTGCGCTCCTACGCCCTGGACCGGGACGACCCGGCCGAGGTGCTGACCGCCCTGGACCGCAAGATCCACCATTTCGAGGCCGGCACCCTGACCACCGCCCTCTACGCCCTCATCGCCCCCGACCGCGCCTCGGTGCACCTGTCCTGCGCGGGCCACCTACCGCCACTGCTGGCCGTTCCCGGCGAACCCACAAGCCTGGTGGACCTCGTCGTGGACCGACCCTTCGGGGTGGGGGCGCCGCTCGCCAGGCGGCACACCACAGTGGTGGACCTGCCACCGGGCGCGACCCTCGTCTTCTACACCGACGGGCTGGTCGAACGCCGCGGCGAGCTGATCGACACCGGCATCGAACGGCTGGCCGACGCCATCCGGTCGGGGCCCGCCGAGGCGTTGTGCGACCACATCATGGCCGCCACCATCGACGAGCCCCCGACCGACGACGTGGCCCTGCTGGCCATCCGTCGCCACGACTGAACCGCAGAGGGGCTGATCAGGGCAGACCCAGCAGCCTCCCGACGGCCTCGGCGGTGCCCGGATGGCCCTGCACCAGGGCGGCGGCCCGGCAGTCCGACACCTCCTCGTCGGGACTTCGCCAGCCGCCCTGGACGCCGAGCAGGGCGGCCAGGGCCTCCACCGGCTCCCGGTGGTCGACCAACAGGCCGTGCACCTGCCCCACCGGCCGGCGCGGGATGACCCGGGCGGCCGTCGGGGCGGTGTCCGACCAGGGCGGCACCCAGGAGTCCAATGCGGCCAGGGTACCTGGGAAGGTACGCCCGGCCTCCCGCACCAGCAACGGCACCAGTTCCGGCCCGTGCTCACGCAGCGCGGTGATCAGGTTGGGCAGCCAGGGCAGCAGCACCGGGTCGGGTAGCCGGGCGAAGGCGGTGGACATCGTCTCCACCACGAACGGCGCGAGCCCCGGCACCGGCTCCAGCGCGTGCACGAAACCGGACAGGTACTGCGGGAAGGCCGGCACCACCAGCGGGTTGGCCAGCAGCTCCCGGCACCGTTCCCGCAACTGCGCCAACGGCAGCAGCCCCAGCTGGTGGTGGGCCGCCCAGCCCAGGGCGACCTTGGCCGGCGCCTGCGGATGGGACTGGGCCAACGCGAGTTCGAGCTGGGACCGGTCGCAGCCCAGCGACAGCGCCAGGCTCTCCAGGCTGAACAGGAAACCGAGCATCGCCCCGACCTGCCGTACCCCGGTCTCGCCGTCGACGAAGGCCGTCGGCAGCAGGGTGCAGTAGTGGGCGTACCCCGTGGTCACGAACGCCTCGCACCAGGCCGGCAGCTTCGCCGCGGTGGCCTGGTGGTGGGCCAGCAACCGGCGGATGCGCCGCAACACCTCCGGGGCCTCGTCGACGGTGCGTTCGCCGGCGAGCAACTCGACCGCCCGCGCGCCCAACTCCTCGACCAGTCGGGGACTGTTCAGCAGGGTGATGGCGTCCTCGACCGCCGTCAGAGCGCTGACGGCCGTCGCCTCGGGCCCGTGCGCCGCCCGACGCAGGCGCTGCTCCAGCACCTGCTCGACGGTCACCCCCTCGTAGCCGAGTTCGATAAGCGCCCGCTGGTGGCGGCCCAGCGCCAGATCCCAGCTCTCCTGGATCGACCGGTGGCCCAGCCGACGCTCACCCATGATCGGGCGGACCGCCCCCGGCGGCAGCAGGTGCCGCAGCATCCAGAGCAGATCCGAACAGCCGGCCAACTCCGGGTTGCCCTGGAGATCCAGCAGGGCCCGCTGCACGGTGCGTTTCTCCAGATCCAGACCGAGGGGCGCAAGCCGGTGCAGCACCTCACGGGCCAGCGGCGGCAGGGCGTCGTAGCCGACCTGGCCGATCCGATCCCCACCCAGCAGGATCTCGCAGAGCCGCCGCACGTCCCGCCGACCGGGTACGACATCCTTCTCGATGCAGGTCACCGCCGCGTCGGCGAAGTCGTACGGGGTGGGTCGGGCCCGGTTGCGCAGCCCGGCCAACAGGATCGAGGTCTCGAACACCGCGATCGCGTCGGCGGTGCTGGCCAGGTACCCGTTGCGGCGGGCCAACCGGACGATGTCCACACACCAACTGCGCAGCTCCGCCTCATCGAGCCCGTCGAGGACTGGCGGCGCGGCGAGGAAACCGGAGAGCCGGTCGGTGACCGCCGCAGCCGGCGTCGGAACCGGCTTGCCCCGCCCCTTGCGGCCCGTCGCCCCCCGCTGACCACCCAGCCGGTACGGCTGCACACCTGAGGCGCTCACCGCCTTGTTCCAGGTGGCGGCGGCGATCGACACCGACCCGGGGGCCAGGCCGAACTGGGCCTCGATCGCGGAGTGGCTGGACGGGATCAGCCCGTACTGCCACCGGGTGGCGGTGCGGCCGGTGATGTCGAAGTCGGGGGCGGGTGAGTCCAGGCCGAACTGTTCGACCCGGCTGGCGGCGTGGAAGGCCCCGCAGACATACAGACAGTCGGCCGGGTCCGCGCCGGCGGCCGCCAGGTGCTGCCGGATCCTGGTCCACATGTAGCGTTCGCGGTCCTCGTCGCGGTCGGTGCGCTCCGACCCGGACGGCCGCAGCCGCCGGAACAGGCTGCCGATCAGCACCATCACCTGGCGGTAGGTGTCATGGTCGGCGGCGGCCAGGGGTCGTTCGACGTAGCTGTCCCACCATTCCGACCAGTGCCGCACCTTGCCGTGGTGTAGCAGGTACGCCTCCAACTCGGCGAACCGGGGCCGCAGGTCGCCGATCTCCACCCCGACCGCGTCGCCGTGCAGTGCGGCCTGTTCATCGGCCCCGTCGCCAGGGGACTCCTCCGGCCCCGGGGACTCGTCGCGCGGCGACCACTGGAAGACATGGTCGGTGGAGCGGTCCACCAGCACCAGCTCCACCCCTGGGGTCTCCAGCGCGTACGCGATGGCCTGGTATTCCGCGGAGGCCTCGGTGACCGGGGCGATCACGCTCAGCGGCGCCCAGGCGGCGGGGAAGCCGTCGAGTTCCGAGGCGAACGCCTGCACGGCCACCGGCAGTCGGCAGTTGCGCAGTTCCGTCAGGACCGGTTGGAGGTCCTCGCAGAGTTCCAGGTAGATCACCCGGGGCTGTTTCTGCCGCAGTCGGCGCACCATGGCCAGGGCGGAGGCCGGCGAGTGATGGCACACCGGGAAGATCTCCAGCCGTTCACCCAGCGCCCGGTCGACGTCGTCGACCAGGCCGGTGAGGATGTCCGCGAGGGCGTCGGGGCCCTCGGCGAACGCGGCGGCGGCCTCGGTGAGCTGCTCCCGCAGCGCCGCGAACGCGCCGACGGAGACCGGGGCGGCGGTGTTGGCCGGGACGGCGGTGGGGGCGGTCATGACAGGGCGGCGATCGTCTGGCGGCCGCCGTCGAGGAAGTCGTTCCACTCGCCGCCGTCCTGCTTGGCCCGTGGCTCCACCACGGCGTGCAGGTACTTGTTGAGGATCGCCAGGTCCTCCGGGCTGCGTCGGGCCAACGACCCCACCAGCGACCCGGCCAGCGTCCCGGCCCGCAGGGTGCGGTCGCCGAAGAACTGGCTGTGCAGGATGGCGTCCTCCAGCACCCCGATCTGCTCGGCGGTGGACAGCGCCGACTCCAGCTTCTCGTCGTCGCTGGTGGCCGAGGCGGCAGCGGCCCGCAGGTCGGCGAAGCTCTGCAACAGGATGTCCAGCAGGGTCGGCGGCACCTCCAGCTCGACATGGTGGCGGCGCAGCAACTCCTCCGTACGGAACCGGACGATCTCCGCCTCGCTGCGCTTGTTGGTGACCACCGGGATCCGGACGAAGTTGAATCGCCGCTTCAACGCCGAGGACAGGTCGTTGACCCCCCGGTCCCGGCTGTTAGCGGTGGCGATGATGGAGAACCCGGGCTTGGCGAAGACGATGTTGTCGTCGTTGAGTTCGGGGATGGAGACGTACTTCTCCGACAGGATGGAGATCAGGGCGTCCTGCACGTCGCTGGTGGAGCGGGTCAACTCCTCGAAGCGGCCGATCACCCCCTGCTCCATCGCCGTCATGATCGGCGAGGGGATCATCGACTCGCGGGACTGCCCCTTGGCGATGACCATGGAGACGTTCCACGAGTACTTGATGTGGTCCTCGGTGGTGCCGGCGGTGCCCTGCACGACCAGGGTCGAGTTGCGGCAGATCGCCGCGGACAGCAGCTCGGCGAGCCAGCTCTTGCCGGTGCCCGGGTCACCGATGAGCAGCAGACCCCGATCCGAGGCCAGGGTGACGATGCTGCGCTCGACGAAGCTGCGGTCACCGAACCACTTCTGCGGGATATCCCGGTCCAGGCCGTCGGCGCGCTCCGAACCCAGGACGAACAGCCGGACCATGCGGGGGCTCAACCGCCACGAGTACGGCTTGGGGCCGGTGTCCACCGACTCCAGGTAGTCGAGTTCGTCGGCGTACTTGACCTCGGCGGGGGCACGCAACATCTCGGACATGAGGGGTGTCTCTCCTAGGTGAGGAAGCTCTTGAGCTCGAAGACGAGTTTGCGGATGTGGCCGGAGATGACCGGGGTGCCCAGGTCCTTGAGGCGTTGGCGGAACCAGGGGTTGACGCTCTGCTGGCCGGAGCTGCTGACCGAGCCGACCGGGATGAACTTGACCCCCGACCGGTGCACCGCCTCGATGCCGTCGAACAGCGGCTGGGAGCGGTCGAACTCGTAGAAGTCCGAGATCCACACCATCACGGTGTTCTTCGGCTCGACGATCTTCGGGCGGGCCATCGCCATCGCCACCGGCCCGTCGTTGCCCCCACCCAGGTTGGTCCGCAGCAGCACTTCGAAGGGGTCGTGCACCCACGGGGTCAGGTCCAACGCCCGGGTGTCGTAGGCGATCAGGTGCACGTCGACCTTGGGCAGCCCGGCGAAGATCGACGCCAGGATGGTGCAGTTGACCATCGAGTCGACCATCGACCCGGACTGGTCCACCACCACGATCAGCCGCGACGGGGTGGTCTTGCGGGCCGTCTGCCGGTAGTAGAGCCGATCGACGTAGAGCCGTTCGTCCTCCGGACTCCAGTTGGGCAGGTTCTTCCAGATGGTGCGGTCCAGGTCCAGGTTGCGGAACACCCGCTTCGGCGGCACGGACCGGTCGATCGCCCCGACCGTGGTCTGCTCCACCTGGGTACGCAGCACCTGGGCGACCTCGTCGACGAAGCGCCGGATCAGGGACTTGGCGTTGGCCAGCGCCACCCCGGACAGGTTGGCCTTGTCCCGCAGCAACTGCTCGATCAGCGACATGCTCGGGGTGAGCTGCCGGGCCAACGCCGGATCCGCCAGCACCTCCCGAAGGTGCATCCGGTTGACCAGATCCCCCTCGATGCCGGCGAGGATGGGACCCAGCCCGGTGCCCTGCCGGCGCAGCTCGCCGGCTTCACCACCGAGGGCCTGCTCGAACCAGCCCGCGTCGGACTGCCACCGGGCCAACTGCCCGGCACTGACCGACCCCGCACCGGTGGCGAAGACGTTGAGCAGCAGCTTCGATACCAGGGCCGCCCGGCGTACCTCGGCCTCGCCCGGCCGGTGCGGCCCGGCATCCGCCCCGGCGAGGGCGTCCTCGGTGGGTACGGCCGCATCGTCGGCATCGGCCTCGCCGGTGGGAGTGGCCTCGCCGGTGGGAGTGGCCTCGTTGTTGGGAGTGTTCTCGGGGTCCGCGAGCAGGCCGCGTAGTTCGTCGGCGAGTTGCGGGAAACGCTGGACCACGGTGTCCACCGACACCGTCGGGTCCAGCAGCATGGCGGGCAGGCCCAGGTCCTCGACCACGGCCATGCTCGCCGATTCCAGTGTGGGCTGCTCGTCCGGGTCGAAGATGCGGCCCAGCAGCCGCCAGTAGAGCACCTGTCGGCGGTTCGCGGCGGCCAGGTCGCCCGGGCTGATGTCGCCGGGGGAGAGGTCGGAGTCGGTCATCGGCGCAGCAACCGTCCCGCCCGCTCGCGCAGCACCGCCACCGCGTCGCCCGCCTTCGCCTCGGCCTTCGCCACCTTCGGGTCGGTGATCCCTTCGGCCCAGTCGCCGTTGTGCGCCTCGACGGGCTTGCGCTTGACGGTGGCCTGCACGGCCAGCGGCTGCACCAGCCAGCGACCCCCGTCGAAGCGGAGCAGCCCCAGACAGCACGAGGAGGCGGCCACCAGCGCGGGCGTGAGCGGCCCGGCCGCCGGCAGCCGGTCGACGGCGACCGGAAGTTGCTGACCGTCCCATTCGACGGTCAGCCCGTCGTCGTCCTGCCGCACCGTGTAACCCTCCAACAGCACCGGTTCGGCGATCGCCGTCGGGTGTCGGTCCAGCGGCGCGGTGGCCGCCGCGACCGCCGGAGCGAGCAGCAACCGGGCGGTGGCGAACGGATCGGCCGGTTCACCGACCCGGGCCTGGCCGTCGATCCACCGCAGGTCGCCGCCGTGCAAGGGCAGGTCGGTGACGGTCACCGCCCGCCGTTGCGCCAGCGCGGCCAGCAGGACCGGATACGCCTGCAACAGCCGCCACACCGCCGGCCCCGTGATCGTCTCGACCTTCGCCGCCGCCACCGTCGTACGCACCAGACGGGTGCCTCGGCCGTCGGCCGGTTCGAGGACACCGTGCACCTGCACCCCGATGGCGGTGCCGTGCTCGTGGAGGTCCACGCCGAGCGGCAGCAGACGACCGGAGATCGTCTCGACGTCGTCGGCCGGACTCGACCAGTCCTGGGCCAGCAGCACGGCCCGGGACCACAGATCCGCCCAGCGCCGCGCCGGCACCTGCGCCATCATCGCCACCGGAAGGCTGGCCCGCAGCTCGGCGGCGATACCGTCCAGCAGCACCGCCAACCGGCGCAGCCCCGGCTCGGCCAGGGCCGCCTCGACCGGCGTCCCGACCGCCGAGAGCAGGTCGTGGTCGACCCCACGCCACCCCGCCACGGCCGTCTCATGCAACCAGGCCCGCGCCGCGCCACGAGGCGCAGAAACCTCGGCCGGTACGCCCACCGACGCCGACCACGGCGTCCGCTCGCGCCCGACGGCCGCGTCGAACTGGCCGATCAGCGCGTCGTGGGCCGCGCCCAGCAGGGCCGACCGGGCACCGGCCAGGGCGGCCAGGTCCTCCTGGCTGAACGACCCGGCGGTCACCTTGCCCACCGCCTCGGCCACCCGGTCGTGCAGCGGGGTGCCGGCGACGGCATCGGCCAGGGCGGCCAGCGCGGCGGCGGCCTCCTCACCGACCCGCGCGAACCCACCGACCAGGGCGTCGTCGAAACCGGCGACCACCGCGTCGGCGTCGGCCAGCCCCACCGGAGCGTTCTCCTGTAGCTGCGCCAGTTGAGTGCTCAGCATCAGCGTGCCGCCCCGGTGGCCGGGAACCAGTGCAGCTCGGGCAGCGCGGTGGTGCTGTCCGGCAGTTCGAGGTACGCCAGGTGACGCAGGAACCGGCTGAACACCACCGCGGCCGGGGTCGGCTCGTGCCGGGTGTCCATCCGGGCCAGCAGGTCGGACCCGCTGCGTACCCCGTCACCGGCGTCGACCCGCAGGTAGCGGGCGACCCGGTCCACGCCGTACTGGAGGACGGCCTCCTCGGCCAGGGCTTCCAGGTGCTTGCAGGGCGCGCCGCGCAGCCCGCCGCAGGGCCGGTTGTTGTTGGTGCTGCAGTGGTAGGCGTGGCTGCCGGCGGCCACGGACGAGACGTAGACCCGTTCGATGTCCGAACCGCTGGAGACCACACCCTGTAGTCGCCCGTCGGCCAACTCGACGAAGGGCACCTTCGCCAACTTGCGTGGCCGGGCGGGCGGCACCACCGCCAGCACGCTACTGCGCCGCCAGGCCGCCCCGTCAGCGTCCGTCACCTGTGTCCTCCCCGCCCCGTCGCGGACACCGTCCGCGCGTGGTGAAGCCGCACCGACCGATGTCGGCGCCGCCATGACGGGAGGATCATGACGGATGGCTACGACACTTCAGCCCTCCCGTCCGACCCTCGGGACACCACCCCCCACCCCCGCCCCACCCCCGCCCCACCCCCGCCCCACCCCCGCCCCACCCCCGCCCGTTGATCATGAGGTTGGCGGCGGTAGTTGATCTCTGGAGTGCCGCTAACGTCATGGTCAACGGGGTGTCACTCCCGCATAGCGTTGCACTTGGAGGCTTGTGCGAAGTCGTGTGAGTGGGCGGCTTCGGTGAGATATGTACGATCCGTGCATGCGGTATGAGCAGACGATCACGGTGCGGGCCGATCAGGCGCGAGCCTGGGCGGTGCTGGCCGCGGTGACCACTTGGCCGCAGTGGACCAGTTCAATGCGGGAGGTGCAGCCGCTCGACGGCGACGAACTGGCGCTCGGGCACCGATTTCGGGTCAAGCAGCCCGGCATGCCGGCCCTGGTCTGGCGGGTCAGCGCGCTACAGGTTGGCGACTCGTTCACTTGGGAGACTCGTTCGCCTGGTGTGCGTACCTCCGGGTTCCACCGGCTGGCCGCCAACCCGGACGGCACCACTTCGATTACCGTCGGCGTGGACCAGACCGGGCCAGTGGCGCGACTGCTCGACCTTCTGATCGGCGCCAGGACCCGGCGGTTCCTGGCGCTGGAGGCCGCCGGACTCAAGGCAGCCAGCGAAAGCTGACTGGGCGACACCCTTGCCACTCGGTCACCAAATGCCACCCGTCGGCGGTCCTGAAGGGTCGGTGAGGCCGACGACCGTGGCCAGTCGCGCCACGTCGGCCGCCGCCGGTCCACCCCGGATGACCTCGGCGAGCAGGGTACGAGCAACCGGACGGTTACGGACCTCGGCGGGCGCGATGCGGTCAGCCGCCAGTAGGGCCTGCCCGGCTCGGCTGTGGCGGCTGGCGTCGAGGTAGGCACGGGCAGCGTCGATGAGGTGGGCGGCGCGATGCTCGGGCGGCAGGCGCGACCAGGCGCCGCTGCGGATGACATGTTCGTGGCGCAGGATCGCCTCGGCGGTGTCGCCGAGGCGGTGCGCGGCCAGGGACCGAGCCGTCTGGACGGCAGCCGGTCCGAAGCCGGTGTGGTGGGGGTCGGTGTCGCTGACCTGCCGGTCGGCCAGGGCGGCGGCATGATCGAGCAGGTCGTGGGCGTTGCGGCGGTCCCCGTTGTCGGCGGCGGCGAGTCCGGCCTGGACGTAGAGGCTGCCGCGTACGGTGTCGTCGTCTGCGGGGTCCGCCGCCGCCAGGGCAGCGGTGAGGGCGATCCGGTGGTGGCCGAGGGCGCGCAGGGCCTGGGCGACAGCGATGGTCGCGCTGGCCGTGCGGGTGGGGTCGTCGGCGGAGGCGGAGACGGCCCGGTCGGCGGCGAGCCAGGCAAGTTCGGCGTGGTCGAGCTTGACCAGCACGCTGGCGGTCAGCCGGTACGCGGAAACCAGCAGGCTCCGGGTGCCGTGGGCCGCATCGAGCAGGTCGGGCAGGACGCCGAGCAGTTGCGGGTACCGGGCGTGCTGGTAGGCCATCCAGGCGTACGCGACCTGGCCGCCGGCCTGCTGTGCGGTGACCGTGGGCCGGGGTCGGTGGTGGTAGCAGGCCAGGGCGGCCCGGACCGCGTCGATCCCGTTCTCGGCGGGTGCGGGCGTCGGTGGTTGGCGGGGGCCCAGGAGCATGGTCGGGTCGAGACGCAGCACCTCGGCGATGTCCCGGATCACCGAGTACCGGTCGAGTCGACGTACGCCGCGTTCGACCTTGTCGACCCAGCTTTTCGACTTGCCGAGCCGATCGGCGAACGCCTGCTGGCTCATGCCCCGATGGGCGCGCAACTCGGCCACCCGCCGCCCGAGGGGTACGGAGTTGTGGTCCCGCCGGTGGGTCATCGGCTGCCCCCGGCGGGCGGCATCGTGTGAGTGGACTCCCCGCAACGCGGACACCACCGCGACTTCACCTTGAACGCGAACAACCCGGCCAGGAAACCCAGCAACACGCCGCTGAGAACCATCATCACCACCTCGACACCCTCACCTTCCAGCGGTGTCGAGAGGCGCGCCCCGTGCTCAGGGACATCGCGAGTACGGGCGACGCAGCCTGTGGTCGCAGCCGAGTTGGTCCTGAGGCCGTTCTGTCAGGTGAGTAGAGCTCATCGACGGATTCCCGGTATGAGTTGTCTCGGTTCACTTGCTCAGATTCGCATCGACCCAATGGTCTAGTCAACAGGCAATTGCCAAAAGGATAGACTGGATCTACTTACGTTCGAGGTGTGGACCGTGGGCCAGGCCGCTTGATGGGGCCTTACGAGATCGCGCAGCGCCTCGGTGTCTCGCGGCAGCGGTTCCAGCAGCTCGCCCGGTACGCCACCTTCCCGAAGCCCTACCAAGAGCTGCGGGGGATGAAGGTGTGGTTGGCCGAGGACATCGAGGACTGGATCGCCGAGTACCGACAACCGCGGCCCACCGACGACGACTGACGGTCAGCACCTGCCAGGTGCTGACCGCGTTGACGTTCTCACCTCTGGATGCGGGCCTGGATCAGGTCGCCGAGCGGTTTACCTCTGCTGGCGTTCCGACACGTTGCCGTTCAGCTCCCAGAAGGTGGATCGCTCCCCTGCGCAGCTTGTTCTTGGCGTAGTTGTTCGAGCATGGCCGTGTCGGATGCGAGGTCCGGGCGGCCTACTTGGCGGTCGAGATCGACAACGATCTCAAGCTCGCCGATCGCCTCGTCGAGATTCCCTCATCCCGATGGATCATCGCGATGTTGTACCGGGTGACTGCTTCGCCTTCGCGGTCGCCGACTTCGCGTCGGATGGGGAGGGCTTGGTGGTAGTGGGTGAGGGCTTGTTGTGGGTCGCCGAGCCCGTCGTACACGCGGCCGATGTTGTTGACGGCGGCGGCTTCGTTGGCGCGGTTGTCGGCCTCGTGGTACAGGCGTAGGGCCTTGTTGTAGTTCTCCAGGGCATGTTGAGGTTGCCCGGTAGAAAACTGGGCCCAAGCCAGGTTGTAGAAGGCGTCGGCGTCTGGGCCGAGGGTCAGGGTGACGGTCGCGATCGCCTTTACATCCGCGAACCGGGACGTACGTAGGGGTCGAACTGCGCGAGGTAGCTGCGGGCAGCGAATGGGCTCGGTCAGCGGTGCGGCCGGTGGGTTGCGAGCCAGTCCACGGCGAAGTCGACGAGCTCGCGTTGGCGCATCAGGCGGGACTCGGCCGCGCCCACCTGCCCGATGCGCGCCCGGCCGGTGGCCTCGAAGGCGGCACCCAGCTGGTCGAAGTCGTCTTCGTCGGTGGCGACGTCCTCCCAGTGTGCCCACCGCTGGCCGGTGTCGGTGCGTACGGCGGAGCTTTCCTGCCGGCGCGGCGGGTCCGGCACCCGGTATTCGGCCAGGTGCAGCGAGGTGTTGTTGCGGTGTCCGACGCCCTGCAGCAGGACGTCTCCGCCGAGCCGGTAGACGGCGCCCAGGGGAGAGTGATCGCCGAGCATCTCGTCGAGTTGGTGCCCGGTCACCACTGCTTCGGCGGCGGGGCCGAGGGCCGCGAAGGACACCTGCGGATGGTCGCTGCGGCGTGCGCCCGGCCAGGTGCGGACCGTTTCCGCGATGATGCCCATCCACTGGCTGGGTGTCACCGCCGGGTCGTAGGGCGGCATGTGTTCCCGGACCACCGGCCACCACGACTCCGGTACGGGCGGGTTCCGCCAGCCGCCGGGGTCGGTGTTGCCCGGGGTGTGGGTCGGCACCACCAGGGTGCCGTCGGGGCCCACCGCGTCGAGCAGCGCCTGGATCACCGCGACCGGGCCACCGCAGACCCAGCCGAGCGACTTCAGGGAGGAGTGGAGGAGCAGCACCGAACCGCGTCGTACCCCGAGCGACGCCAGGTCGTCGGCGAGTGCGGCGCGGGTGGCGGGCAGGCCGGTGCCGATCATCGGCAGACCCTACCTGATCAGGTGATCTATCCGATTGACAGCCGACGCGGGATCCCTGTCGCCGGCGTCAGGACTCGGTCGTCGGGTGGTTGCGGACTCTGGCCGGCGCAGGCCGTCGGCGTACTCGGCGAGGGGTTGAGTACGACTGGCAATCCGTAGGGCGGGCCTACCCTGCTGGAGGGTCGGCCCGCCCGCTCCGGGGGGATTCGTGGTGCGGCAGGACCCGTCAGAACTGGTACAGCACGCTCCGATAGCCCACCGACGCCGCGATGATCAGCACCGTGGTTCCGGCGACGAACGGCCACCAGCTACCGCGCGGGCGGGCGAAGGCCAGGACGACGGTCGCCGACCAGAGGGCCGCGACGATCACCGTCCAGAGCGTTGCCGTGGGCACCCGGTCGGCGGTCCGGCAGCCGGCCGACGCGGGTAGGACTGCCGCGCAGATGTCATGGCGTGGCACCGCCAGCCACCAGTAGCCTGCCCACGCCGCCGCCGCGATGCCGGTGACCGTTGCCGCCGCGAGCCACGATCGGGCGCGTGAGGGCACTCCAACCTGGACTTCACTCACCTCGGCAAGAATATCGTTCGCCGATCTCAGGACTCGGTCGTCGCCGGCTGAGCCATCGGGGAGCCTCAGGCGGTGATGACCGGATACATCGCGGCTACTTCGGGGAGAACGGAAGAACGCAACGATGTCGGATTCGTCAGCGACAGGGTGCTCGCTTGTCACTGACTGTGCCGATTTGGCCCGGAGTTTGCGATGAGTCAGTCGGATGATGCCATTCGGAGAATCAGTCGTGTCAACCTGGGTCCGCCAGCCGATCAAGCTCGCGGAGCTGGGGGAACAGCCGCTCGGCATTGCGGGTTGTCAACGTGCGCCACGCGGGAGGCACTGATGCCGCTTGGGCGAGAGCGCCGGCCCGGGGTGTCCAGCAGTAGTCGCTGCCGTAGAGGATCCTTGTGTCGCCGAAGGCACGCATCAGAGCCGGTGCGGCGTTCGGAAACGGTGTACCGGCGATGTCGTACCAGATGTGGGCAAGCTGGTCGATCACGTCCCGGCCGGCGGGCGGGCCCTGCAGCAGATCTCGGAACAGGTGGATGCGCTCGGCCAGGACCGGCAGAGCGCCACCACTGTGCGAGAACACCCAGTTGATGCCGGGGAAGCGTTCGAGTACGCCCCCCAGGACGAGGTCGCTCGCGGTGCGGGTCGAGTCGAAGATGAACTCCAGGATCGGCCGCGGTCGACCCAGCGAGACAACCTCCCAGTTGGGTGGGGACACCGGATGTACGAACACGGTGGCGGCACGCCGGTCCAGTTCGGCGTAGACCTCTTCGTACCGCTGATCCCCGAGATACACACCGTGCGCGTTGGACAGCACCCCGACACCGTACGAGCCCAGCTTGTCGAGCACGTACGTCAGCTCGTCGAGCGACCCCGGCACATCCGGGAACGGGAGCGCCCCGAAGTGCGCGAACCGCGTCGGGTGCCGGCGTACCAGTCCGGCGGCGTAGTCGTTGACCTCACGGGCAAGTTTCCTCGCCGCCACATCGTCACCGAAGTGGACTCCTGGCGATGAGATGGACAATACAGACAACTGAATGCCGGCGTCGTCCATCAGAGCGAGGTGTTCGTCCACACTCCAAGCTGCCCACTGAGGCATGCCCTCCGGTCGAGAATGCCCCGCTCGGGTCGCTGCCTCGATGTACTCCGGGGTGACGAA
Source organism: Micromonospora sp. DT229 (assembly GCF_049844505.1). Classification (NCBI taxonomy): domain Bacteria; kingdom Bacillati; phylum Actinomycetota; class Actinomycetes; order Micromonosporales; family Micromonosporaceae; genus Micromonospora; species Micromonospora sp. DT229. The sequence continues at coordinate 42,150 of NZ_JBNCLD010000026.1, forward strand.
GTGCGAGTGAACGTCGATCAGGCTGCTCATTGCGGCACCGCAACCAGCAGGCCGGTCGACGAGGCGACAGCGCGGATCTCCCGCAGACGCATACCGGCGCCGGCAAGCAGCGCAGCGTACTGGGCCTCGGTGCGTTCTCGACCGGTGAGCATGGTCAACATGATCAGATCACGCGGTTTCCCGTCGTGTGGTTCCTGCCCATCTGGAATGACGGCGTCGACGATGAGCAGCTCGGAATCACGGGTCATGGCGCGACGTACCGTGGCCAGGATCCGGCTAGCCTCGTCGTCGTTCCAGTCATGCATGATCATCGACATGAGGTAGACGTCGGCGCGGTCCGGAATCGAGGTGAAGAAGTCGCCTCCGACGAGCTGCGTACGGTCGGCAACGCCGGCCCTGCTGACCACGTCGCTGGCGTGCCGCACGACCTCCGGTCGGTCGAGGACGGTCGCCCGTAGGTCCGGATACCGGCGGAGCAGCGTTGCCACGAGGTGACCGTGGCCACCACCGATGTCCACGAGGGTCTTCGCCGCCGACAGATCGTACGCATCGACGGTAGCCGCGTGCAGCCGCCGCGACAGGTCACCCATGGCAGCGGCAAATATGCTTGCGGGCCCGGGGTTGGCGGCGAGGAACGCCCACCAGTCTGTGCCATGCAGGTACGGGAACGACGGGCGGCCGGTGCGCACGCTGTACAGCAGCGCACCGATAGCCGTGTGCCGTTCGGGGATGCCCCAGAGCCGGGCCCAGTGGCGCAGCGAATCCTCGGTCCCGTCGCGCAGCGCTTCCGACATGGGAGTCGGGCCGAAGACCCGCGGGGTGACCTCGTCGAACACACCGGTTGCGGCCAGGGTACGCAACACTCGATACAGGGCGTCCGAGTCGACGTCGCACCGTTCGGCGAGCTCTTCGACACCGCGTGGCGCGGTGGTAACGAGGTCGGCGATCCCGAGTTCCGCCGCGACCGCCACGGCCTGCGTGACAACGGGCGCCTGCAACATGTCCATGAGTTTCTGGTGGGGATCGGTGGGTGCGTCGATCATCGAGTGCCTCCGGTGAGTCGTTCGCTGGTCAGCTGGTCGGTCAGGTAGCCGGCCATCGCCGCGACGCTGGGGTGGTCCCACAGCAGCGCCTCGGGCAGCGACATGCCGAGCGCCCGGCCAATCGCATGACGAATGGCCTCGGTGAGCAGCGAGTCGGCACCCATCTCAGACAGAGGTCGATGACCGTCGATTTCATTGGGATCCAGCCGCAGTTCGGTCGCGACGACCTCTCGGACAGCCGTTTCGACGAGCCCCGCGAGATCCGCCTCCGGCACGTCCCGCCACGTCGGCTCGGGTCCTGCGGCGAGATCTTCCTCAGCGTCGTGCTGGGGCGCCGCCTGCTGGACTACACCGAAGTGCACGCCGTCGAGGCGAGCGAGAACCGTACCGTCGAGGTTGGCGATCTGCACCTCGACCAGGACATCGCCGAGGAGGCCGTCCGACCATGCGGCGTCGAGCAGCGACACGCTGATCAGCGCTTCCTGCGGCGGATCGCCCGTGACCACGATGTCTCTCATCCGGCCCGGCATGCGAAGCCGGGGAGTGCCGGCGAACAACACAGGTGCGGCCGATAGCCCGGCATCGAACAGGGAGGCCCAGGTGTTGGTTGCCATCAACCGATCCGGGTCGGCAGACACCCGGGCAACGATTCGGTCATCGGTTCGGCATACCTCACGGACCAGCCACGGGAAGCCGATTCCGACCACACCGATCGTTCGCAGCAGGTCCATGACACAGTCCGGGTCGAGCACCTCGGCATCGGCGAGAGGTGACAACCGACCGAAGGCGCCGGACGGAGGTTCCATCGCCGTCGCTGTCGCATGTGTCGCCCAGGCATCCTCCGACGCACGCTGGCCGACCAGTCGGGAGCTGAGCCGCACCGCGTTGTCCTGACGGACGACCTGCACGTCGCGTGGCATGGTCACGGCCACTGGCACTCGCAGTGTCACGTCTGCAAGTCGGCCCGATCCGGCCGCGGCGAGGAACGTGGTGAGTACCACCGCGGCGGGGAGGATCTCGGCCCCGAGTACTTTGTGGCCGCCCGGGTAGGGCCTGCTGGCCTCATCCAGGCTGGACTGCCACAGGGAAACCGATGAGGCGCCCTGGACGACGGTGCGCGGACCCAGCACGGTGTGGCTTTCCACGTCGTGCTGAGGAAAGGCCCGGGAGTCCGTGGGGGTGGGCTCAACCCAGTACCGTCGGTGCTGCCAGGCCATCGTGGGCAGGTCTGCCCGGTCGCCACCACGGTGCAGCACCGCGAAATCGACCGGCACCCCGAAGCAGTGCAGCTTTCCGAGGTTGGTCAGCAGAGTCCGATGTTCAGGCCGGTCACGTACGAGAGTGGCGAACACGGCGCCGTCCTCGATGGCGTGCGCGGCGAGGTTCTGCAGGATGGAGTGCGCCACCACGGGATGCGTGGATACTTCCAGGAACAGTCGGTGACCGTCTTCGATGGCAGCGGCGACGGCAGCCGAGAACTGCACCGGGTTGCGTAGGTTCGCCGCCCAGTATGCGGCGTCACGCGGCGGATCCGCGCGAGGATCGTCCATCGCCGTGGTGTATACGGTTGTCTTTCCCTGATGGGAGACGATTTCCTTGCACGCGGCGAGCAGGTCGGGCACCAGCGGGTCCATGTGAGGACTGTGGAAGGCTACGTCGGAGTTGACTCGACGCGCCTTGATCCCCTCCGTCGCCCACCGCGTCGCGATCTGCTCCACGGTTGCGGCGTCGCCGCTGATCACCGTCGACGACGGCGATGCCGCGATGGCGGCAGTCGCGCCGGGTGTGTCCGTGAGCCACGCCTGCGCCACGTCGAAGGGAAGATCGACCATCACCATCGCACCCTTCCCGGCGACCTGACGCAGCAGGCGGGATCGGCGGCAGATCAGCCGCGCGGCACCGGGCAGGTCAAGCAGGCCGGCGGCCACCGCTGCGGCGACCTCTCCGACCGAGTGGCCGATGATCGCGGCCGGCTGCAATCCGTAGCCGCGCCAGACCCGGGCCAGCGCGACCTGCATGGCAAACGTCATCGCCTGGACCTCACCGACCTCTTCGAGATGTCCGTCGAGCAGCACCTGGCGGGGCGCGATGCCGAGCTCCTCCCGGAAGATCGGGTCGAGCTCGTCCAAGGTTCGGGCCACCTCCGGCTCGGTCTCCAGAAGGTTGCGGCCCATTCCCTGCCACTGCGCACCGTGGCCGGAGAAGACCCAGACGGCGGCCGGCGTGGCGGCGCCCGGGTGCACTCGGCCTGTGACGACGTCGGCGGTCGAGCGACCGGCGGCCAACTGTTCGAGCCGGGTGACCAGTTCAGCGCGGTCAGCCGCGACGACACCGGCCCGGACGGGAAGTGCCGACCGCCCGTACGCCAGGGTGTGACCGATCGCATTGAGCGCGGTGTTCTCGTCCTCCGTCAACCAACGGGCCAGCCGCCCGGCATTGGCTCTCAGACCGGCTTCGGTCCGTGCGGAGAGCGGGAACAGCATGGCACCGGCCGACCGCATCCTGTTGTCACCATTGCGACCCGCGGTCCGGGGCGGCGCCTCTTCGAGGATGACGTGCGCGAGTGTCCCGCCGTAGCCGTAGTTGCCCACACCGGCGCGCCGCACCTGCCCGACGCTCGGCCAGGGCGTGTTCTGCGCGACAACCCGCAGCCCGGAACTCTCCCAAGGAATCTGCGGGTTGGGACCCTGCTGTGACAGGGTCGCCGGGATCAACTCGTGCTGCATTGACAGCACCACTTTGATGACGCCGACGACGCCCGAAGCTGCTTCGAGGTGGCCTACGTTGCTCTTGACCGATCCGATGAGGCATGGCTGGTCCGCGGCTCGGTCGAGACCGACCGTGGCGGTGAGCGCGCTGGCCTCGATCGGATCTCCCACACCGGTGCCGGTGCCGTGCGCCTCGATATAGTCGATCGACCGTAGCGCTACGTCGGCGTTGCGGGCGGCCTGGCGCATGAGGTGCACCTGTGCCTCCATGCTGGGTGCCATGATTCCGTTGGTACGACCGTCCTGGCACACCGCGCTGCCTCGGATGACAGCCATGATTGTGTCGCCGTCCCGCTGCGCGTCGGAGAGCCGCCTGAGGGCCAGGATCGCGCAGCCCTCACTGCGTACGTAGCCGTTGGCTGCGGCGTCGAAGGCCTTCGAGGTTCCGTCCGGTGACAGCGCACCGGCGGCTTCCAGGACGAGCGCGAAGCTGGGGCTGGCGACGAGCATGACTCCGCCGGCCAGCGCCAGTGATGTGTCGCCGGCGCGCAGGCTCTGACACGCCTGGTGAATCGCGACGAGTGATGCCGAGCACGCGGTGTCGACGGTGACGCTCGGCCCGCGCAGGTCCAGCGCGTGGGAGACCCGGTTGGCGACAGCGCACATGGAGGAGCCGATCCCGGTCCAGGCCTCGAGCCGAGGTAGGTCCTCCAGCAGTCGACGACCGTAGTCGTCACAGCAGACGCCCATGAACACGCTGGTATCACTACCGGCAAGGCTGCTGGGTGCGATACCCGCGTGTTCCAGGGCTTCCCAGGCGACCTCCATGGTGATGCGCTGTTGGGGGTCCATGAGTTCCGCCTCGCGCGGTGAGATGCCGAAGAAATCGGCGTCGAATCCGGCGATGTCGTCGAGGTAACCACCGGAGCGGATCGCCCGGCGGACCGCCAGGGCGTAGTCCGCCCCGCGAGCCGCGTACGCCTTCCAGCGGTCTGGCGGCACCTCGCCCACCGCATCGCCGTTGCTTCGCAACAGATCCCACAACTCGCGTGGTGACTCGATGCCGCCGGGCAACCGGCAGCCCATGCCAACGATTGCTACCGGTTCCGGTTCCGCTGAGTCCCGTCTGCCATGAGTGTTCAAGGCAAGCTCCTATTCAACGTGGCCAGGTCCGGTCACGTTCTGTCGATACGCAATGAATTTCTCGGGATTCCGTCGTCCACGTCGTGGACGCCACCAGTCGGGGAGACGGCTAATTCACTTTGTCGTGCTGATGGCCGACGGGCGCGAGTGAGCGCGAGGCACCGTCGGCGGTCGCCGCACCAACGATCCAATTCGTGAGGCTCGCACCGGCGGCGAAGCGCGGGACGTGGACACGTCTGGACCAGACGGTTTCGGCGCGCATTTGTAGCAGGACAGGACCGTCGCCATCGACAGCGAACTCGATGTCCTGTGGATGACCCTGTTCGCGTTCGATCCGTTTACCGAGGCGGGCCAGCGTGAGTACCATTTCGTCGTCCAGGCAGGGTATGGCCCGCCGATCGGCCGGCACCACGATCGGGGTGCTCCCGCGCAGATATTCCACGCGCTTGTCGCCAGGGCGCCGCTCGACGATCTCCAGCGAGACCTTGTCGACGATCCAACGGTCCGGAGTCACCTCGCCACCGACGACAGCGATGCCGAGACCCCAGCTCGCCTCGATCACGATCCTGGACCGGTCGCCGGTGACCGGACTGACCGTGAACATCACTCCGGCGGCGCGGGCTCGTACGGTCTTCTGCACCACGACGGCCATTTCCATGCCGTCGAGGTCGACACCGCGGGCCCGGGCGTAGGCGCCGGCGCGGGCCGTGAACAGCCCGGCCCAGCAACGGCGTACGTGATCGACGACGTCATCGGCGCCAGAGACGTCCAGCCAGGTGGAGAACTCGCCGGCGAAGCTCGCGGTGGCAGAGTCCTCCACGGTGGAACTCGACCGGACGGCGACCTCGACGTCGTCGGCACCGGTGTCGGCACACAACCGCGCGTACCGCTGCCTGATCGCCTCGGCGACATCGTCGGGCACGGCAGCGGCGGCGAGAAGGTCGGCCGCCCGCTCTGGGCTCGCTGGGTCGAGGGCTGAACGCAGCCCGGTCGCATCGAGGAAGGCGCGACAGGCCGAGGTTGCGACGGCGAAGCCCGGGGCGACCGGCAGCCCGGCCGCAGCGAGTCTCGCCAGGCCGGCGGCCTTGCCGCCGAACTCACGAGGGTCGCTGCAGCCAGGCTCGTCCAGCGTACGAACGTACGTGATGCTCATGCTGTCGATTCCCCGGCTTTCACGGCGGATCGGAGCACGGTCACCTCACCGGTGGCTCCGTCGAGCCGGACCTGGTCTCCGGTTCGCAGCCGAGCAGTGGCGAAGCCTGTGCCCACGACTGCCGGAAGCCCGTACTCGCGGCAGACGATCGCCGCGTGGCTCATCATGCCGCCGACGTCGGTGATCACGCCGTTGGCCACCGAGAACGCCGGACCCCACGACGGTGCGGTGATCGGGCAAACCAGGACTTCGCCGGGACGCAGATCACCAAGGTCCCGCTCGGAACGCAGCAGTCGTACCGGCCCTTCGACGATTCCGGGCGACCCACCGATGCCGGTGAGGCTGTCCGCTTCATCGTCGTCGCCCTGGCCCAGCCAGGCCGTGACCCGCTCGGTGGTGATGCCGTAGTTCATGATCGCGATCGGATCGGTGATCTTGTCCGGCGCGGCTCCGTAGGCTGGTAACGGCGTAGCCTCGCGCAGCGCGGCGACGATGCCGCGGCGTCGTTCGATCTCGGCTGCCCATCGACCGGCGCCGCGGTGCGGTACACCGATTGCCCAGGACTGCACGATGTCGTGGAGAACGGCCTCCAGCTCAAACCGATTGAGGTAGAACAGGTCGTCTCGGTTTTTCGCGAAGCCGGTCGCGAGGAGGAAATCACCGAGTTCCCACAGCTTTTGCCAGAACACCGCGTGCGACCAGTGTTCCACGTAGATGTTATGTTCCTCGATGTACGGGAACACCCTGCGCGCGAGGCTCAGCAGTTCGTCGAACTGCGTCGCTTCGGCGTCGGTGAGCAGCGCGCGGTACTCCGACACGATCTTGTCGCGTTCCGCCCGCAGCCGGGCAACCGGCCGATGGATGTCTTCGCCCGCGTCCAGCATGGTGATGTAGCGAGCGATGCCTGTCAGTGGAATGGCCGGATTGCTCAACCAGGTGTCCTGGTCGTGGGTGAAGCCGTACTCGGCGAAGTAGTTGAACCAGGGGTTCTTCGCCTCGTCGTAGGCGTTCAGCCACCTGCGGCCGGGCTCCGACTCGGCAAGGGCCTCGAAGGACTTCTCCGGCTCGCTGCCGACGATGACGTTGCCGACGCCGAGCTCGCGCGCAAGCAGCGCGAGCCTGCGCAGTTCCTCGTCAGGCCGGAACGCGAGAACGTCGATCCCGGCGACCATCCGGGAGATCGCCTGCTCCGTGATCTCTGGGAACGCCTCTCGACAGAACTGGAAGAAGGCTATGTAGCCGCCGTAGCCGAGGTTGAGAAACTCGAAGTGGTACTGCCAGACCAGGAAGAGGTCGTCGACGAGGCGCCGGTAGCCAGCGATGATGTCCCAGGCGGTGGAGCGGCCCCGTGCCTCGGTCACGACCTCCATCGGCTCCAGTTCGGGCAGGGGCGGGAACTGGATGGACCGCATGTCGTCGACCACTGCGGCGACCTTGTCCTTCCACCGCGCATAGAGCCCCTCCCAGTTCTCGTAGTAGTACCCGGCTCTCGCGTGGAAGTGTTCGGTCCTGCGCGCGATCTCATCCGGATCGGTGACCGGCACGGGAGATATGTACACGTACCCGTGCTGAATACGCAGGTCGAGTCCGAGTGCCGCCGGAAGGGCGAAGATACGTGTGCTGTTCTGACCGGCACCGAGGTACGCCGCCTCGGCGATGACGCTGCCCAGCGGGTAGGCCCCGCGGGACCAGTGCATGGTGTCGGCGAACCACAACCGGGCCTCTTCCTCGGTGTGGGTCTCCGGATGTGGCACCAGGTAGTAGGGGTACATGCTCGCCCAGTCCTCACCGCCGGGCGGGGGCGCGATCTCGTGGAACGAAGCGAAGCGTCGCGGACTCGCCATGACAGACCTCCTGTGTTTATCTGTTCCCCGGTCAGTCACGGCCTTGCCAGAGGGTGCCGGCGGCGAGTTCGCTGTCGACCTTCTCCAGCAGCGTCAAGTCGATCTGCCGGATGTCATCGACCGCATACCGCACCCCGGTCTGGGCCATTTCCGCGCGCTGGAAGTTGTGCGGCATGCTCGCGGGCACTCCGACGAAGCCTGCTCCGAGTGCCTTCGCCACCTCGGCTACCCGGTTGATGTCGTCGATGAAGAGCACCTCGTCGAACCGGTAACCGAAGATGTCCCGAACAATCTCTTTGACACCCGGCCGGAAATCGTTGACGTCGACGTACGGGATTTCGCTGTCGAAATATTCGGCCACCGGGGCCAGTAACTTGTCGAAGGTGTAGTCGCGAGTACGGCCGCCGTAGCTGGTGATGCGTGCACCGGTTGCGCCCAGCGTGGTAAGTAGGCTCACGGCGCCCTCCATCAGCGCGGGCGGATTCTCCTTGAGGTACTCATCGCGCTCCTGGAAGAACGCCGCGATGGTGTCCTTGGCCGACCACGGCAGCCGGCACGCCAGCGCCATGTTCTGGCCGGCGGCCAACTGGGGCGATCCCCACACGGCTCGCTCGACTGCGGCGGTGTACTCCCCGCCATGCTTGGTCACGAACCGTTCGATGACCGGGCTGTAGGTGTCGTTGAGAATGACCCCGTCGGTGTCGACGGCGATCAGTTTGATGTGCTGCAAGGTGTTCATCGTTGCTCCCTGAGGAACGTCATGCGGCTGTCAGGACGAGTGCTGCGTTGTGCCCGCCGAACCCCATCGAGGTGCTCACTGCCACGTCGACCGAGGCGGTACGGGGAGCGCCGTGTACGACGTCAATGTCGAGTTCCGGGGCGAGACGGCATAGGTTTGCGGTCGGTGGGACGCTTTTGTGCTCGACGGCCAGCGCGGTGTAGGCCGCCTCTATCGCCCCCGCCGCAGCGAGGGTGTGCCCGATGACGCCTTTGGTCGAGGTGACCAGCGGACGGCGGCCAAGTACCCGGGCCAGCATCCGCCCTTCTACGACGTCGCCGAGTGGCGTGGACGTGCCGTGTGCATTGACATGGTCCACATCGGAGCCGTCGATCCCCGCGTCACGGAGAGCCGTCCGGAGCGCACGCTCGATGCCCTCGCCGCCGGGCGCGGGGGCGGTCGGGTGGTGCGCATCGGTGGTAGCACCGTAGCCGCGTACCACGGCACGGACGGGAGTCCGACGGGCGCCGGCATCTTCGAGCCGTTCCATGACCAGCACCCCGGCGCCCTCGGCGGGGACGAATCCGTCACGGTCGGCATCGAATGGCCGAGAGGCGCCCGCAGGATCCGAAGAACGCCGCGACAAGGCCCCCATCCGGTCGAAGCCGGTCACCGCCAACGGGGTGAGCGCGGCCTCCGTGCCACCGGCGAGAACCACGTCGCACTCGCGCCGGCGTAACATTTCCCGGGCTACCCCGATCGCGGTGGCGCCGGAGGCGCACGCGGTCGCGGTGACCTGGGTCGGCCCGGTCGCCCGGACATCGATGGCGACCTGCCCGGCGACCATGTTCACCAGGTACATCGGCAGCATGAGCGGTGAGACCTGTCGCGGCCCTCCCCGCAACATCGACGCATGCCCGGTCAGCAGCGACTGTATCCCGCCGAGGGAGTTGCCGAGAACGATTCCGACCCGCGCGCCGTCCCACGTGCGGGTGTCCCACCCGGCGTCAGCCACCGCCTGTCGCGCGGCCACAATCGCCAGTTGAACGAATCGCTCCAACTGCCGAGCCTGGAAACCGCCGAGCATGGCCTCGGGGTCGAATCCTGGCACCCGGCAGCTCAGGTTCACTGAGCATTCGGCCAGCATGTCGTCATGCGCGGTGCAGGAAACGCCGGACCAGACCCGGTCACGGTTCGCCTCGATGCCGACGCCTGCCGGTGTGACCAGGCCGAGGCCGGTGATCGCGGCGCCGAACGCCTGCTGATCGGTAGCCATCAGGACACCGCGTCCTTGGCGTCAAGTACCTTGGCGATGTCGGCGACGGTCATCCTGTCGTGCAAGTCGCTGTCCTCGAGCGGTACTCCGAACTCATTGCTCAGGATCAGGACCAGCTCGACGATGACGAGCGAGTCGAAGTTGAGTTCGGAAAGCGTCGTGTCGTGCCGCAGCGCCTGCGGCGACACCTTAAAGATGTCCAGCAGAACCTTGCTGACTCGCTCCTCGATTGCTTGCATCATCACTTCCTCAGGTGTCGGTGCTGCCAGCGGAGGCGCCGTTCGGTAGATCCGGCCAGACGAGTGCGACCGAACCCCAGGTCAGGCCGCCACCGAAGCCGGCAAGTACCACCCGGTGTCCAGCCCGTAGATCTCCCGCCGCCAAGCCGTCGGCCAGTGCGAGCGGGACAGAAGCAGCGACGGTGTTGCCGACCCGGGCGATGTTTGTGATGAACCGCTCCAGTGGCACCCGCAGATGTTGAGCGACAGCGGCGAGGATGCGGGCGTTTCCCTGGTGCAGCACCCACCGGTCGACCTCGTCGATGGTCCAGCCGACGTCGGTTGCACTGTGTCGGACCGACTGCGACAGTCGTAGTACGGCCTGCCCGAAAACCGCACGGCCCTCCATACGGAGGTAGATGTCCTCTACCTTGACCGGCTGGCTCGTGGAGCGTTGCCGGGAGCCGCCGCCCGGGATCTCGATGAGCGTGCTGCGGCCGCCGTCGCTTCCGAGCCGCATTCCCGCCAGTGCGCCCGCCTCATCATGGTGGCCGGCCCTCAACACCACTGCGCCGGCACCGTCTCCGAACACTGCCCGAGTTTTGAGATCCTGTGGGTCCAGTACGGTCGAGAAGGTGTCCGCACCGATCACGAGCACACTGCTGGCGGTTCCCGCGGCGATCAGGCCGGCCCCCGTGGCGAGGGCGTAGACGAATCCCGAGCAGACTGCTCCGACGTCGAAGGCTGCCACTGCGCCGAGTCCGAGGCGGGCCGCGATGTCGGGGGCGACGGCCGGACTCAGCCGGTCAGGGGTGTTGGTGGCGACGACGACGGCAGCAGCCTCCGTGGTGCCAGCACAGACCAACGCCCGTCGGCCGGCCTCGACGGCGAGGTCGCTGGTCGCCTCGCCGGGCGCCACGATGTGGCGTTGCTCGATTCCGGTGCGGGTTTGGATCCATGCGGGCTCCACATCCCACGAGGTGGCCAACTCGTGATTGGGGACCACCCTTGCCGGCACGCATGCGCCGACACCGGCTAGAACTGCGGCCCGGCCCACGACGTCTCCTTCTCCTGGGTCTGCTCTGGAACCGCCATCACGATTCGCGCTTGTGCGATCTGTGCGCCCGTCTGCTGGAAATGCACGTCGACGGACCAGCCCGCCGCAGAGCCGACCGGGGCTGCGGCGGTGAGGTCCACCGGATCGTCGAGTTCGGCGTACGCATCGAATGTCGCCTCGATGGCCACCAGCCTCGTGCGGCTCGGTGCGGGGCCACCCGCCTCAGCGACGACGAGCGCGGCGAACTGGCGCGCTGCCTCCATCAACACCATCGCCGGGACGTGGTCCTGGGCGTGGTCGAACATGCTCTGGTTCTCAGTCGGTACGCGTAGTCTCGCGGTGGACAGGCTCCCCCTCGAGTCCACGTCGAGCAGAACGACGTCGGTGGGCCGGGTCCGACCTACCGTGGACGGGTCCGCCGGCCGACCGTCCAAAGCGACGAAGGTGTCCGAGGACGGCGGCGCACCGCCCCGGCGGCGTCGGCTGCGCAACACGGTGTAGGCGGCGGCGCTGACATACCCGACGTCCATCAGGACCCGGCCGACCCGGCTACCGGCCGCCCAGAGCTCGAAGTCGTACTCCAGCCTGCCGAGCCGAGCACCCAGGGTCCTCGGGTTGCGGGTCTGTGCGGTCAACCGCAGTTCGGTCGGGCAATCCCGCACACCGGGTGGACTGGGCGAGAATTCAGTGGACCAGCTACGCAGCACGAAGTGCGCGTCGGGTTCTACACCGAACAGGGTGTGGGCGGCGTAGGTCTCCGCCTGCCTGGCACATTCGAGGAGCAGGAGCGGATCCATGGTGCGGCTCGGCCCGGTGTGCCCGCCGTAGTGTGGATGAGCCGATGGCAGTACCGCTACGGCGGTGAAGGTGTCGGGGCCGGTCCGTGCCAGGTCGGCAAGGAACGCTTCGTCGGCGTGGTGGCGATGGATGAGCGCATGGTCCAACCTGGTTGTCTGCTGCCCGGACCAGGAGGACGGCTTGTTCGGACTGTGATGTTTAGTCGACATCGTGGGTCACTTCCTCAGGTCCAGCTGGGCTCTGGAAGCCGAGCGGCCTGTCCGAGCATCACCTGAAGTAGGTCACCTGTCGGTGCTGCTCGATCGCGGCTCAGCAGTGTCGTGGTGAAGCGGTAGGGGTCCACGTACGGGTTCCGCCCCGCCAAGGCCCTCAGCGGAGGTACGGGGGCGGCGGAGCCGGCGACGTGCTCGTCGAGAAGCCGGCGCGCTCGATGAACCCACCGGCGCAGGTGCGAAGACGTGAACGATGCCGGTCGTGTGCGACCGAGACCGGCAATCAGGTACAGGCGCAGGCCGAGGGCGAACGCGTCGGCGCCCAGGTCGGCGACGAGCGGCGGGGCCAGCGCGCCGAGCGTGTAGCCATGCCAGTCGCCGTACCGAGTGGCACGGGCGACGTTCGACAGCGGAACGCGCGGGAACTCCAGACGCGAGACACCGATCCCCATGACGGACAGGACGTAGGCGATCGATCGATAGTCGGCGCGTACCTCGACGTCGTGTGCGAGAACTACATGATCGTGATCCGCTACCTGCGGCAGGATCTCGCGCAGTGTCGACACCAGGTAGTTGGCGTGACCATCGGCGCCGATCAAGGGCCGCAGGGGCAGGCCCTGGGCGGTGGCGTCGAGATAGACAGGCGCACCGAAGGGTCGTCCGTCGATGCACAGCTTCAGGCGCGTGAGCAGTTCGATGAGTTCAGCGGTGGGCATGAGCGCCGGTCCGCTGCGACCGAAGCTCGGATCGGTCATTCCGAGCAGTCGATAGTGGCCTTCCCACAGATTCAGAAGCCGTGCACTTACCGGGTGGATCCAACCGTCGGCCGCCCGCCGTACGATCGGTGCCAGGGCTGCGTACGGTACGCGTTCGTCCCGGTGGAACTCACCGTAGAGGTCGCCGATCTGCTCCTCGGTGTAGGTGCCGAACGGCAGGCCGGGGTGCCGGCGATCGAGATACTCCCAGAAGCCCGCGATCTGGCGGCTGCCGGCGTGCGCGAGCGGGTGGTACACGTGGGTCACATCCGCGAAGGTCGCTGTTGCGCGAAGCAGCACGTCGACAGAGAGCAGAAGCTTGAGGTGTGACGGCGTCAGCGGCTTGGTCGGGCTGGCCGTGACGGGCACCACGAGGACCTGACTTCGGTGACTGCGGTCGACGGCGGCCGTCATCTGGCCGCCTCGCGCCGAGCTAACGCCGTACGCAGCCTGGCCATCGCGGCTTCGGCCTCGGGAACCGTGCAGTAGCCCGGGTTGGCGATGAAGGCGCGTCCGCTCGGGGCTTCGCCGACCCGTGGCACGAGCCAGGTGTGGAAGTGCTCCGCCCCTTCCATGCAGGCGAAGACATGGATCCGGCTGGCTCCGGTCGCCTCCTTGAGCGGGCCGATCAAGGAGGCGATCAGCGGACCGATGGCGGCGACTTCCTCGGCGTTCATCTCGGCGAAGTCGAGGAAGTGGCGGTACGACTCGATGAGCAGCGTGCCGGTCGGCCAGTACGGTGTGGGGCCGTGCCCGACCCGGAAGATGCCGTCCTCGACGAGATACCCGCCCGGTGGGGTGGTGTATCCGCCGTAGGCGGGCAAGGTGCCGCCCTTGTACTTCACGCAGATCAGGCACTCGTGCTCGATCGGGCTGTGGGCGCTGAGAAGCCGGCTGAACGGGTCCCGCACCTGGGCGAGCGGTTCGAGTTGCGCGTGCCGTATGTACCAGTCATCCAGTGCCTTCGCCTGGCTGACGGGGTCATCGACGCGTTGCAGCTCGACTTTCTCCCAGCGCTCTCTGGCCTCTTCTTCGCTGATCGCCGCGGTGCGGGCGACATCGGCCCAACTGCCTCCTCTGGCGCGTACCTGATGAACGATCGCCTCCTGGACGAGGGGCACTTCGGCAGCGAGCAATGCCCACAGCCGCTCGGCGTCGCCGTGCTCGCCCTCGTCCGCAGCCACCGCTATGCGGCAGATTTCGGAGATGTCGCGCAGTCGGGTCGACAGGGACAGTCGAGCCAAGTCCGGCTCGGTGAAGTTGGTGACGTCCATGGCCTGGTCTCCGGTTCGTCGGTTCGGTCGGCTGAGGGCAGGATCCTCATGCACGGGACAGCCAGGTGTGAAGGCGTAGACGGCCGGTGTCGCTCGGCTCCGGCAGAACCCTCGCGTACGCGGGAAGGCCGCTGCCGAAGGCCACGTCGAACTCCGTCGTATGGTGCAGCCGCAGACTTTCGTCCGGGCGCATCCTTCCGAACAGAACGGCCTCGGCGATGGTGTGGTGCAGATGGACCAGGTAGTCCGCAAGGGACAGCTGTTCCACGTTGATCCATAAGGCGCGGGGCTTGCCGGTGCCGGGCACGTCAACCTCTGTAGGCAGCTCGGGGAGTCTGCCGGTGACCGGCTTGAGTAGGCGACTGATGCCGGGTCGGTGATCGTCAGCGAAGGGGCCCAACCATGCCGCCGTCCCCCCCGGCGAGACCAGGCGGAGACCACCGGATCGCACATTGACGTGGTTGCCGAACAGAAAGTGGGTGCGGGTCCATGACCGCTGCCACGCCGCCGCCTCCTCGGGCTGGAGGAGGGCGGCGAACCGGCGGGCTCCGTCGGCGACGTCGGACGGCGACAGGGACGAGATCAGTACCAGCACCCTGGTGTCCGCCACCGGCGTGCTGTCCACGGTGGCGCCGCCGAGCAGCGCGACACGCTCGGTGAGAATGTCGGCGAGAACGCGTTGGTCCAGCGGCGATGACTTCGTCAGCATTGGTTTCCGCCCACGGCAGCGATGACCTTCGCCAGTACCGTGTCGCGCCCCGCCGTGGCGTCGACGACCGTGACGGGAGCGTCGCGAACTTCGCTGAGCATCCGGGTGCGAAGGTCGCGTTGCAGCCGCTCGAAACCGCGCTGTGAGACGGTGGGGCCGTAGTGTTCGAACGCGGTGACGTCCGTGCCTCGCCCGGAGCGCTGCCAGGTGACGTCCGGCGGCACGTCCAGGTAGATGACGCCTTTCGGCTGAGGAAACGTCCGCCAGTACGCGAAGGTCGGCTCGTGCGTAACGCCGAGGAGCGTGCAGGCGGCCAGCACCTTGTAGAAGTACGAGTCGATGATCACCGGGCCTGGCCCGGTCTGCCGGCGCAGTTCGTCGCGCTGATGGAGGATCACCGAGTGCATCACCGACAGCACGAGCTCGTGGGTGTATCGGGTTCCGGCGTTGCCCAACGCCTCGTCCACCCAGGACTCGCGCAGCTTGGCCACCAGGGGGTACCGGTCGAGAAAGCGGTCATCGTGTGAGACGACCTGCCAGTCGTGCTCGTCGCGCAGGCGGGCCAGAATCGTTGACTTGCCCGAATAGTCCGGCCCCAGCAGCGTCCAGAAGGGGGTCATCCGATTGCTCCTTTCGTCAGCCAACCCGCCGCGAGGAAACTGGTGTACATGGCCGGGATGTAGGCGACCGTCGGGGCTACCGGCCAGCGCACTGAGCCGGCGGCGAAGCGCACCACAGCG
Source organism: Micromonospora sp. DT229 (assembly GCF_049844505.1). NCBI lineage: Bacteria > Bacillati > Actinomycetota > Actinomycetes > Micromonosporales > Micromonosporaceae > Micromonospora > Micromonospora sp. DT229. The sequence goes on from NZ_JBNCLD010000026.1 coordinate 57,798, forward strand.
GCTGCCGGCAGGATCAACGGAGCCAGTACCAGCCAGCCCCACCCGCCGCCGGCTCGCCACGGTGCGAGAACGACTATGACGATTGCGGTGGCCAGGACTGCCGCACCGAGTGCGGCTAGAGAGGTGCCCGAAGGCCCCAGCACAGTGACGTAGCTGCGTTCGTCCAGCCGCGGGGCACGAGTCGCCTTCCGGCCAAGCTCCGTGCACAGCGCGCTGACAGTGACGGCCACGATGATGACCAATCCGCCGATGTCCGGTTGCAGTTGCTCGGCACGCAGGAAGCCTGCGTAGACGTACAGACTGAGCATGGACAGGATGGGAAGGTTCACCATCAACTGCTGAAGCAGCTTGTCGCGGCGGGGCCAACCGGCGAGACGTTCCAGCGCGACGACGACACCGGTGTAGACCATCTGGACTATCAGAATCACCAGTGCGGCGCCTCGACCGGCATTGATCAGCACCAGCACGGCGCTTCCGCAGGCAACGAGCGCGACCAGGTCGCGTTCGCGAACGAGACCACTGGGCAGCGGCCGGTCGGGATTGACACGCCGGTCATAATCGGCGTCCCGAATGTCGTCTTGAGCGCGGATCAGCAGCATGGTGGCGACGAGCGTGATCGCGGTGACGACCAGCTGCGGGTCGGGGTACCAGCGGCCCACGGCGCCGGTGACGCACGCGAACAGGGCGGTCAGTCCGAGAGCCCACGACACCGTGTATGGGATCTGTACGGAGGGACGATAGGCGACCTTGATGTACCGCGCCCAGCGGCGAATCATGACGCACCGTCGAGGATCCGCACCGTGCCGCGGGTCCCGTCCACCTCGACGAGATCGCCGTCGCGGATCGTGGTGGTGGCGCCGGGTACCGCGACGACGGTCGGGATGCCCAGCAGTCTCCCGGTGACCGCGGTGTGTGACAGCATCGTGCCGCGCTCCACGACCAGGGCCTTGGCCGACATCATGAGGAAGAGCCAACCGGGGTCGGTCTCCCGGGCCACCAGGATCCGGTCCCGGGTGTCGTCAGCCGTGACGGTTGGTTCAATAACGACCATTGCCCGGCCACGCACGGTGCCGGCGCTGGAAGCCAGGCCAGTCAGCAACCCGGATCCGTCGCTGTCGTGGTGGTGTGTGGGGACTTCTGCCAGGGCGAGCGTCAAGGGCTGGTCCGCCGCAGTCTCCAGCCGTGGCGGCAGTTTCAGATCGGCTTCGATCCAGCGGATCCGTTCCGCCGCCCGGACTGCCGCCAGGCCTCGAAGGTCGGCGCTCGGCGTGGTGCCGTCGTATGCGCCTAGAACCTCGTCGACGGTGAGGTCGAGCACGTCACGAGGGTGGTCCAGGCGGCCTGCTGCGGTCAGGTGCTCGCCCAGCCGGAACAGTATGGCGCGCAGGTCGCCGATCAGTTGGCTGCGGCAGAACCGGGTGTCCTCACGGACCCGGAGACACATCCGCTGGACGTCGAACAGGACCCGCAGCACCATCCGTTTGACCGGGTTGCGGCACTGCTGGCGGAGCTGCTGCCATGCCTCGGCGCGGATCCGCTCGCCGGTAGCCACAATCTCGTCCACACTCTGCCCTTGGCGCAGGTACGCCCGGATGCTGTGCAACACGGTCCACGGCGCCTGGCGGGGCGTGATCGCTTCGAGCTTGTTGTCCTGAATGCCTCTGTCGCCGTAGCGGTCCACGTGTTCCTGTAGCGCCGACGCGAACTCGGTGCCGTGGCTGCCCGCGATGAGTCGCCGCCAGAGGTCTTCCACATCCTCGGCCGAGAGCAACTCCTCGCGGAGCGCGGGTTGCGTGGCGGCGCGGGTGGCGAGCTCAACGGCCGAATGCACGGCGAGCGCCGACTGGTTGACCTTTCCACCACTGAGCATGCCGTTGAGGACGCTTCGGTCGGCGGTCGGCAGCCAACGATCGATGGCGCTGCTGACCGCCCATGTCGCGGCGAACAGGAACAGACCGTTGATGAGCGTGATGCCCCAGCGCTCGCTCACTTCAAGCCACAGCGAGCGATAGGCGGCGACGGCCTCAGAAGGGGACATCTCGGTCACTTTGAGGCCGTTGTGGCGTCGGTGCCACCAGCCTAGAAAGCCGGCGACCCGGCGCGGATGCGCTGCCGTACGACCGGCGATCTCGGCCAGACTCAGCAGTCTGACAAGCGTGTTGAGCTGCTTGCGGTCGGGGCGCCGGTGAGACAGGCCGATCGCCTCTTCCCAGGTCGGGAAGAGCGGGCGGAAGCAGCGCATCATGCCGTGCAACTCGTACCAGTTGTCGATGGCGTAGTAGATGTGTCCGTCCAGGTAACCGATCATCCGACGTAGTCGATGTCCGTTGCGCCGGATTTCATCGGCCGGAACGCCCATGCGGCGGTACAGATCGGTGAACCCGACCTGGATAAGCTCCCGACCCATCGAATAGGTGAGCGCGCAGCTGACCCCGGGGAAGCTTTCCGTGGCGTTGTTGTTGTCCCAGAGGTTCATCGGTCCGGCTTGGCGCGGCTCCGCCGTCGCTGGCGCAGCGATCGGCCGCGCCTGAACGATGTGGACCTCGTTGTCGGCGGTGAATGTGCCCTCGATGTCCTGAGGCGCGCCGAAATGTTCTTCGATCCGCATCGCCAGGGCGGTCAGGCTACGCAGCTCGGCGTCCTCCAGTACCGGCCCTTCGGCTCGCGCGGAATCGATCGGAATGGCTACAATTCCGTCCTGCGGTCGATCCGGGTTGAGGCCGAGGGCCCTCGTCTTGGGTTCGACGTGCGCCTCGATTCGGCTGGAATGGCGGTCGACGAAGAAGTGGTCGACGTCGGCCTTCTCCTGCACCACGCCCTCACCTATGCCGTAAGCGGCAGCGATCACGCAGCGGTCTGCGCCGTCGCGGGGATCCCGCGTGAAAGCGACGAACGAGCGCACGCCGAGCACCATTCGCTGAACGCCGACCGCGACGCGGGCCGCGAACGGATCCATCCCTCGGTGCGTGCGGTACAGAACGGCCTCCGGGTTGAACGCTGACGCCCAGCAATCGGCGACCCGGTCGGCGACCTCGTCGCGGCGAACATACAAGAAACTGTCGCTGAGGCCCGCGAACGGATCCGCGGCCGAGTCCTCGCCGAGTTGTTCTTCAGCGCTGTCGCCATTACCGATTGGCACGACGCAGGCACGTACCGCAACGAGACCGTCGGGGCCGGCGATGGCGTTGAACCGTTCCTCAAGGAGGCGACGCAGTTGCGCCGGCACACCCGCATTCTTGACCTCAAGGCGCAATGCTCGCGCGCGGTCCATGTCGTCCAGGTCGGTGTCGGTTGTGGTGCCGACCAGAGGGCCTACCACCTGGTCAAACGCTGTGGCCGGCACGCATCCGAAGCGCGGCACGGTAAACCCTGCTCGGGCCATCGACGCCTGCCGGGCGAACTTGTGCCCACACAGGGTGGGCTCCGAGAGCGCGGAGACTTCCTCTACGAACCAGACCTTGTCATAATCAGACAAAGCACTTCCCCCCGGGTATATGGTGCGGTTGCCGTGGTATCGAACGCCAGCATCCGCCAATATGCAGGTAGATGCTTTTCGGGTGAGAAAATTACGAGCGCGACGGGACCTAGCTTCACAGGACCGCACGGATTATTCTTCTTTCAAAGTGCTGTCGTCAGTGGACGGTCCCCTGCCTGACGTGCCCCGCTAACGGAACGGATTTGGTTGCTTGCTAAACGCGAAGGTGCCACCCGTATCGTCGGACGTGACGTGACCAATGGGACAGAAGGAGGCCTCGTGAAGGTTGGCCTGCACATCGCGGACTTCACTTATCCTGGCGGGTCTCCGCAGTTGGCGGACGATCTGACCCGGGTGGTGGTCGCCGCCGAAGAGGCGGGTTTCGCCAGGATCAGCGTGATGGACCACCTATGGCAGATCCCGGCGGTCGGTCCGGCCGAACACGACATGCTGGAGGCATATACCACGCTCGGCTTCATCGCTGCCCGTACGTCACGGGTGGAGCTCGTGGCATGGGTGACGGCGGTGACTTATCGGCATCCGGGCATGCTCGCCAAATTGGTGAGCACCTTGGACGTACTGTCGAAGGGCCGGGCCTGGCTTGGCCTCGGCGCCGCTTGGAACGGCGATGAGGCAGCCGGGCTTGGATTGCCCTTCCCGGGCACGGCGGAGCGTTTCGAGCGGCTCGAGGAGACGCTACAGATCTGCCTGCAGATGTGGAGCGAGTCGGAGGCCCCTTACGAGGGGCAGCACTATCAGCTGGGCCGGACGTTGAACGTGCCGCAACCGCTGCGTCGTCCGCCGATCCTCATCGGCGGCGGCGGCGAACGCAAGACCCTGCGGCTCGTCGCTCGGTACGCCCAGGCCTGCAATCTGTTCGCCGGGACTGATCTGGAACACAAGCTCGATGTGCTGCGCCGGCACTGCGCCGCGGAAGGTCGTGACTATGACGATATCGAGAAGACAGTGCTGGTGCAGTTGGATCCGGGGGAGCATGGCGAGCACATCGACGCGCTCATCGCGCAACTGGAGGGCTTTGCGCGGCTGGGCTTCGCCGAGGCTCACGCCTGGTGGCCCGAGGTCTGGCGGACCGAACGGCTGAAGCTGCTCGGCCGAGAGGTTCTGCCTGCTGCCGCCGCGCTCGGGGCGTAGGGGCCACGCGGCAGGGGATCTGGACGAGCCATCGCGGCCGGCAGCGCGAGCGGACGTACCCGTCCACCGGGGCCGTCACCACGCCGTCCGTGCCGACTGCTCGGACTCCCGCTGGCGCAGGCGGTCGGCGTACTCGGCCAGGGGGTCGAGTCCGACGCTGTGGCGGCGTTCGTCCACCTGCTCCGGGTCCTCGATCGGCTGGGGTTGCAGGGGACCCTCCCCGTCGGGGCCGAGCCAGAGCTGGGTGCCGTACTTCTGGGGTCTGCCCTCGGCCCGCAGCACCCGGTCGGTCAGGTAGGCCAGGTGGGCCGGTTTGGCCTCCCCGTCGCGTACCGCCTCATCGAGCAGGGCCAGGCAGCGGCGCTGAAAGGCCGGGTCGTGGTCGGCGTGTTGGGCCAGCAGCCAGGCGGCGGTGGCCGCCTCGGGCCCGACCTCGCTGCGCCGAGGCCAGCCGTACCGGTCGATGACCTTCGCCAGCCACGCGGTGTTGTCAGTGTCGACATCGCAGGCCCAGAGGTCGGCGTCGGGCTCGTCCAGGGACCCCGGGGACCGTGCCCGCTGGTCCCGGTCCATCCGCTCGACCAGTTCGGCGGCGATGTCGGCCGGCAGGCCGCGGTCAGAGCAGGGAGGCATCGTAGGTGGCTGCGAGAAGCGGGACAGTTTTTCCGCGATGTCGACAGCTACGTGCCTCACATCCACCATCCTGACATGGCCGGCCCGGTCTGCGGTGCCGCCGGCACCACCGACGGGAGGCGGAGGCAGGGTGGGCAGGTCGGGGCACGACCCGGAGGAGAACGAGGGGTCGCCGACCTTCAGCCCCTCCGCCGACCTGCCGCCGCTGTCCCCGGCCGACCTCGGCCTGCTGCGCCGGCTGGGCGGGCGATGGCAGGTCGGTGACACCGTACGGGCCCTGCCGGTGGACCCTCAGGCGGGAGAGGTCCGCTCCTCGGCACCGGGCGGCGCACACCCGGCCGCCATGCTGTTCCTGCCGGACTCGCCCGGTCAGCTGACCGCCACCCCGATCGCGGAACGGCCGGACACCGCCGAAGGGCGGGTCCTCGGCGGACTGCGTCGGTTCCTGCTCGGCTCGCCGCTGACCAGTGCCTCGATCCTGCGGGAGAAGATGTCGAAGGTCATCGCGCTGCCGGTGCTCGCCTCCGACCTGCTCTCCTCGGTGGCGTACGGGCCGGAGGCGATGCTGGCCGTGCTGGTGCTGGCCGGCAGCGGTGCCCTCGGGCTGTCGTTGCCGATTGCGGCGGCCCTGGTGGTGCTGATGCTCGCCGTCGGCACCTCGTACCGGCAGACCGTCCGGGCCTATCCGCACGGCGCCGGGTCGTACCTGGTGGCCAGCGACAGCCTGGGGCCGCGCGCCGGTCTGGCCGCCGCGGCCGGGCTGGTCCTCGACTACGTGCTCACCGTGTCGGTCTCGGTGTCCGCCGGGGTAGCCGCGATCACCTCGGCGCTGCCCGCCCTGGCCGCGTACCGGGTGCCGCTGGCGCTGGCGGTCATCGGTGTGCTGCTGATCGGCAACCTGCGCGGCATCCGGGTCGCCGGCAACGCCTTCGCCGTGCCGACGTACTTCTTCCTCGTCGCCGTGCTCGGGCTGATCGCCGCCGGGTTCGTCCGGGCCGCGACCGGCGGATTCACCGCCGTGGCCCCGCCGCCGACACCTGCGGTGGAAGGGCTCGGTCTGCTGGTCGTGCTGCGGGCCTTTGCCTCCGGCGCGACCTCGATGACCGGCATCGAGGCGGTCTCCAACGCGGTGCCGGTGTTCCGTCCCACCGCGTGGCGCAACGCCCGCACCGTGCTGACCTGGATGGTCAGCATCCTGATCGTGCTGTTCGCCGGGCTGACCCTGCTGTTCCACCTCAACGGTCTGGTGCCGCGTGCCGACCAGACCCTGCTGTCGCAGTTGGCCCGGCTGACCTTCCCCACCGGCCCGTGGTACGCGATCATCCAGGCCGCCACCGCCCTGGTGCTGCTGCTGGCGGCGAACACCGCCTTCAACGACCTGCCCCGGCTGCTGTACTTCATGGCCCGCGACGGGTATGTGCCCCGCCGCTTCCTGCACCTGGGTGACCGGCTGGCCCTGAGCAACGGACTGATCGCCCTCGCGGTCGCCGCCGCGGCGATCCTGGTGGCCTTCGGCGGCAACACGCACTCCCTGATCCCGCTCTACGCGGTCGGGGTCTTCCTCGCCTTCACCCTCTCCCAGACCGGCATGGTCAACCACTGGCGACACCACCGCGACCCCGGCTGGCGGCGGCGCGCGGCCATCAACGGCTTCGGTGCCACCCTCTCGGCGGTCGTCCTGGTGACCGCCGCGGTCACGAAGTTCGCCGAGGGCGCCTGGGCGGTGGTGCTCGCCGTACCCCTGTTGATCTATCTGTTCCGCCGGGTACGCCGCCACTACGACCACGTCCAGCAGGCCCTGGGCCTGCACCCCGACCACCCGCCCTCGGTGGACCCGGCCGAGGACGCGCCACCCGCCGTCCTCCCGCAGCAGGTACGGCATCTGTTCCTCGTCCCGGTAGCCCGCCTCAACCAGGCGGCGCTGCGCACCCTCGCCTACGTCGGCTCGCTCGGCCAACCGGCGCTGGCGCTGCACGTCAGCCCCGAGGGCACGGAGGCCGAACGGTTCCGCGTCCAGTGGGACACCTGGGGCGACCACATCCCGCTGGAGATCATCCTGTCGCCGCACCGCGTGATCATCCAACCCCTGGCGGAGTACGCCAGCGCGCTGCGTCTGCACCACCCGGACCTGACCCTCACCGTGGTCGTACCGGAGGTGGTGGTCGACCATCCCTGGCAGCGGGTGCTGCACTACCGCACCGAACAGCGACTACGACGGGCCCTGCGCCGCCACCCGGGCATCGTGGTGACCAGCCTCCCCACCCACCTGACCCGCTGAGCGCCACAGCTCGTCCGACGGGCAGTTGCGAGACGCCGTGGTTTCAGGTCGGGTGAACCTGCTCCACCTACGGCGGATTGCGTCCACGACGTGCAGCGTTGGTAGGTTGCGCTCGTGAGTTATGTCCGAGCGGCGCTCTACCTCGACTTCGACAACGTCTTCGGCGGGCTCTACAAGCTGGATCCGGAGATGGCGGTCCAGTTCGCCAGTGAACCCAGAGTGTGGTTACGACGGTTGTCGACGACGGCCACGGCGAATGAGCGCCGATGGTTGCTGCTGCGCTGCTACCTCAACCCGGCCGGATGGGTGCATCACACGGACTCGGTTGGCGAACCGACACGTCTGTACTTCTCGAAGTTCCGGCCCTGGTTCGTCCGAGCCGGCTTCGAGGTGATCGACTGTCCGCGTTACAGCGCGACGAAGAACGCGGCCGACATCAGAATCGTCGTCGACGCCGTCGACGCCCTGTCAGCTGACACCCGGTACGACGAGTTCGTCATCGCGTCCGGCGATTCCGACATGACGCCGCTGCTGCAACGCCTGCGACGCTCCGACCGGCGAACCATGATCGTGTCACCGGCCGACGCGGCCGAGGCCTTCACCGCGATCGCCGACCAGGTGCTCGACAGCCAACAGATGCTGGCGCTGGTCCAGGGCGAGTCGGTTGATCTCGATGACGAGACCAGCAGCGAGGTGGACACCGAGCTCGATGCGCGTCTGATCGATGTCGACGCCGTCGCCCTTGGCCAGAGCAAGGCGTATGAGGCGTTCCGGTCGACCGTGACCAGGGAGTACGGCACGGCGGCCGAGCCGCTCAACATGGCGTCGCTCGCTGCCCGGCTACGGACCCAGCTCGGTCCTTCGGTGAGCGACACCAACTGGTTCGGCTTCGGCAGTTTCAATCGGGCCCTGGCCAGCCTGCAACTGCCCAACCTGCGGACGTCGCAACACCTGTTCTGGGACGAGAGCCGTCATCGCGCACCGGACCCGGCTACGGCCGCGACGCAACGAGCTACGCTTCCCGACCCCGTCGAGCGCCTGGCCGATCAACTCGATCTACCGCCGTTGCCCACCGCGTGGTGGCCGTCGATCTACCAGACGCTCGCCGACTACGCCCGTTCCCACCGGTTCAACCTGACCCAGTGCACAAGCTGGTCCCGCGACCACCTTCGGGATCAGGGGCTGCCGGTCAGCCGCAACGCGGTCGCGTTCGTCGTACGAGGCACGTCCTTCGGCGGATGTCCGTTGCACCGTCAACCGCCACCGACCGCCGCGGAGATCGGGGCGGCTTTCGTCGACAACCTGCTCAGCCGCGCTGAAGCCGCGGAGATCACGTTCTCCGAAGACGAGATCACGGTGGTTCGCGCCTGGCTGGAGGCGGTACCCGAATCGGGAGACGAACCCGCTGGCTGACCGTCGAACGCCGTTCTGATCCCGGTCGACGGTGCCCGAACGAGCATGGCCGGCCGGAGGCTGCCGGGCGTGCGGGTGCAGCAACACCCACACGCCCGGCGAGGCGGATAGCTCGCTCAGTGGATGAGGACGACCGTGGAGATGCTGCGTGCGCCGACGTTGACGCTCACCTGGCCGCCGTTGACGCCGACGGACTGGCTGGCCGCGTTGGCGTTCTGCGAGGTCAGGTAGTGCTCGGCCCGGGTGACGCTCTGCGGCACCTGGATGACGGCGTTGTTGACCGCGCTGGTCGAGCGGTTGAGGATCACCAGGGTGGTCTTGCCGCCTCCGGTGTAGGCGGTCACCTCCAGCGGATTGGCCTTGGTGCTCTTGGTCAGGGCGACCCGCTGGTAGCCGGGACGGACGTACTTGGCGTACTGCGAGAAGGCGTACCCGCGCTTGAGGGGTGCTCCCGCGGTGGTGCCGAAGGCGGCCTCGCCGTCACCGATGAAGGAGTAGTACCGCTTGCCGTACCACCAGACGTAGGCGGTCCAGTTCGCCTCCATCGACCGGTGCACCGTACGCATGATGTCGTCCAGGGTCTCGTTCCAGACCGCCTGGTTGGCGGGGTTGCCCCAGATGTTGGAGCCGTTGCCGTCGGCCGCGTGCAGGTTCCACTCGGTCATCCACACCGGCTTGTTGTGCTGGTCGGCCAGGGGGTACGAGCGCAGCCGACCGGAGGCCTCGGTGCCGTACAGGTGGCCGCCGATGTAGCCGATGTTGTTGCGGGCGGTGGTGTCGTTGAGGGTCGGATCGGTGTAGGTGTAGTTCAGGTTCACCGCCTCGGCGACCATCAGCCTGGTGTTCTGCACCCGGGTGCCGTGATCACGGACGAAGTTGCGCAGCTCCGTGCCGCTCCAGTCCATCGAGTCGTAGTCCGGGTGCCAGTCCGGCTCGTTCTGCACCGAGGTGACATCGATGGTCACGCCCTGGTTGCGCATGTACTGGACGTAGCTGTTGAGGTGGTTGGCGTAGTCGGCGTAGCGGTCGGTGCGCAGCTTGCCGCCGTTGACCCGGCTGTTGTTCGTCTTCCACTCCGCCGGTGCGGTCCACGGCGAGGCGAGGATCTTCACGCCAGATCCGGAGGACTTCGCCGTACGCAGGGCGTTGACCTGGGTCGACCACTCACCGGAGACCGGCGAGATGCCGGTACGCACGATGGACAGCCCCAGCTGGTTGGGGCCGAGCCCGACCAGGGTCTGGGTGTCCGAGGTCGACCAGGTGCCGCCCCAGATAGGGGTGGCCGCACCGAATCCGTCGACCGTCTGGTAGCGGGTGTTGCTGTTGACCGTGATGTCCGCCGGGCCGGTCGGAGGCGGGGAGGTCGGCGGTGGGGGAGCGGTGGTCGGCGGGGGAGTGGTCGGGGTGGTGCCGCCGGTGCAGGTCACCCCGTTGAGGGCGAAGCTGGTGGGGGCGGGGTTGCTGCCCGACCATGATCCGTTGAAGCCGAACGAGGTGGTGCCGTTGGTCGGGATGCTGCCGTTGTAGCTGACATTGCGGGCGGTGACGGTCGCGCCGCTCTGGCTCAAGGTGGTGTTCCAGGCCTCCGTGACCCGCTGCCCGGCGCTGTAGTTCCAGGTCAGGGTCCAACTGGTGACCGGATCACCGAGATTGGTGATGCTGACGTTGGCGCCGAAACCGCCCTGCCATTCCGACGACACCGCGTAGTTGACCGAGCAGCCGGCGGCTGCCGCCCCGGCCGGCAGTGCCACGGCGACCCCGGCCGAGGCCAGCAGTACGGCACCCGTGGTCACCCGAGCGGCGTTGACTCTGAACCTTCTCTTGACGTCTCTCATCGCTGCCGTGCCCTTCGAGAGTGAACGTTCACCTTCGGTGCGACCGGCGCGGCGCTGCGTCGGCCCTGTCCGCGCTCCCCGGTGGGCGGTGAAACCGCCGATCTTGTCCCGGCCAGCGTCCACTTTCATCGACCATCCTTGATGAGATGGGAGCGCTCCCGTAATGTACCGGACGCAGCTGTTAACGTTAACCTAACATTGATGACCGGCGATACTAGGTGGTCTTGCCGGGCGGGAGGTTGCGGTATGTCCAGATTCAGGCGAACGAATGTGTTGCTGGCATCGGCCGGGGTGGCGTTGCTGGCCTCGTCGGTGGCCATCGTGGCGATGCCGGCCAGTGCGGCGGCTGCCGGCTGCTCGGTGAGGTACGAGGTGCCGTCACAGTGGCAGGACGGCTTCGGTGCCAACGTCACCATCACGAACCTGGGTGACCCGGTTACCAGTTGGACCCTGACCTGGTCCTTCGGTGCCGGGCAGCGGGTCACCCAGTTCTGGAACACCGAGCTGGCCCAGAGCGGTACGGCGGTCACCGCCCGCAATGTCAGCTACAACGGCAGTATCCCGACCAACGGCACCACCTCGTTCGGCTTCAACGGGTCGTGGAGCGGTAGCAACCCGGTGCCGACCAGCTTCGCCCTCAACGGGGTGACCTGCACCGGCGGCACCGCCCCCACCACCCCGCCACCCGGCACCACCCCGCCGCCCACCACCCCACCGCCCACCACCCCGCCCCCGACGACTCCGCCGCCGACCGGCACCTGCAACCTGCCGTCGTCGTACCGGTGGTCCTCGACCGGCGCGTTGGCGCAGCCTCGGGCGGGTTGGGTGTCGTTGAAGGACTTCACCCACGCCCCGTACAACGGTCAGCACCTGGTGTACGCCACCACCCATGACACGGGTACGACGTGGGGTTCGATGAACTTCGGTCTGTTCTCGAACTGGAACCAGATGGG
>NZ_JBNCLD010000027.1:0-22663 GCF_049844505.1 Micromonospora sp. DT229
CAGACGATCACGCGGTGGCCGCGCCACCTCTACCCGCTCCCATCAGCGAAATCTCAAACGGCGGCTGCCGTACTAGCACCGTAAGTCGCCGCAGCCGAGGTACTGAGATCACTGGTGGCAAACGCCGGGTCAGCGGCTCAATCGCCGCTCCACGATCGGAATCGGGTGGTCGAAAATGGTCTTGCCGCCGGTGCGGTAGTCGGATTATGGACCGCCTGTCAGCGTTCTTTACAGGCTTAGCATTTCCGCATCGTCAAACCGATGGCCGGACAATCCGGTCTGGTTGGTAAGAGGAGGCACGATGCGTAAAAGATCGTTGCGGCAGCGGCTGGCCGGGACAGTCGTGGTCGCCACCCTGGTGGTCGGTGGCCTGGGTACGACGGCCGGGGGTGCCCAGGCCGCCCCGGTCTCCGCCGTCAACTCGGCGGTGAGCGCGGCGCCGGTCACGCTGGCAGCGGGTGGCTGGGGACTCCAAGGTGTCTTCCCCGACCCGGTCAGCTGCCACATCGCCGGAATCGCCTCCGGGCGGGAGTACGTCTGCGTCTGGTACGTCCTCGTGTGGGCTTTGAACGTCTGGCAGGACTAGCCGGCGGTCATGGTCCATCCGTAGTTTCACGGTCGTGAGGGGCGAGTTGCTGCATGGGCGGCTCACCCCTCGGTCTGCCTCGCAGGAGATCGGTGGCGCGAACTACTTGTCTCCGGGGTACCGCTGCGCAGGCGCTCCAACTCGGCCAGGTACATCGCCTGCATGCGGCCGTAGTGTCGGGCCAGCAGCATGACCTCCTCGACGCTGTAGCCCGCGATCAGGCGTCCGGTCTGTTCGGCGAACCGCTCGTACGGTCGCTCCAGGTCGGTGACCCGCTCCGGCCGCAGGGTGACGATCACCCGCCGCCGGTCCGCCGGGTCGCGTTCGGCGGTCACGTAGCCGGCCTGCTGCAGGCGGCGGAGCATGCTGGTCACCGCCCCGGTGGTGAGGTTGGTCCGCTCGGCGATCTGCCCTGCGGTGGCGGACCCGACGTCGGCCAGGTGGTCCAGGCACTCCAGGTCGCTGACGGTGAGGCCCAACTGTTCCGCGATGGCGTTGCGGAACACCATGGACAGCCGTGACATCTCCCGTCCCGCACGCATCAGGTCGGCGATCGCGGACTTACGGGCCAACTCGTCGGACATGCCGGCAATCATGCCTCCGGTACGGTGACCCGGTGCAGCCGAGGTAAGACGCGGGTCAGCACCCAGTGGGGTGCGGCCGCGCTTCCGGTGAGGCGGCGCATCAGCGCGGCGGCGGTGTCGACGGCGCGGAAGGCGTACGGCACCATCTCCTCCTGGTAGCGGGCGATCGCCTGCTCCACCGGCAACCCGCCCGCGCGGGCCTCGACCAGCCTGCGGCCCAGCAGGGCGGCGTCGCGGAGTGCGGTGTTGCCGCCGTGGGCACCGAACGGCGGCATGACGTGCACGGCGTCGCCCATCATCGTGGCCCGGGGCACCGCCCACCGGTTCGGCCGTCGGCCGGTGGCGAAGGAGTTCAGCACCATGGTGTCCAGTTCGGCCGCTTCGACCAGCCGACGGATGAGCGGATGGAAATCCGTACCCATCCGGGTGGCCAGGTTCCACAGCGCCAGCAGGTCCCGGCGGGTGCCCTCGGGCACTTCCTCCTGCCGCAGCAGCAGTCCCCACATGACGTAGTCCTCACCGGTGGGCGCGTAGCTGCCCGGGGCCAGACGCGCGAAGGCCTCCCGTGGGCTCTCGGCGAAACGCATCGAGGTGAAGAAGAAGGCGCGGCCCGGTCGGTCGGCGATGGCCAGAACCCCGCTGGTACGCAGCGCGTCCGGGATGATGCTCGCACCGTTCCGCCGCAGCGGTGTCCGGCCGTAGATTCCCGCCATCGCAGTGGGCACCGGGTCGGCCTCCGGCATGAGCTGCGTGCGTAGCGGGGAGCCGACGCCGTCGGCGCCCACGACGACGGTGGCCGGGGCGGCTGTGCCGTCGGAGAACAGCAGACGCGGCCTCGCCGGGTCGCTGTCGTCGACCGCGACGGCGGCCTTGCCGTAGTGGATGCGTCCGTCCAGCCCGGACTGCAGGATCGATCGCAGGGTCTGCCGGTCGACCTGACGGGTCGCGTGCGTCTTGTCCTTGAAGGTGATGGTGAAGGCGTCCCGGAGGCGCCGGTCGGTGAAGCGCAGTTGCCCGCCGGGCTCATCGCCGGTGGCCAACGCCAGGGGGTACAGCGGGCGGGGCAGGCTGGTGCGCAGCGCCTCCAGCCCGTACCGGTCGAGGATGATGCGGTAGCCCTGCTGCCGGACGAAGGGGCCCGGGTCGCGTTCGTAGACGTGCACGTCGATGCCGTTGCGCATCAGGTGCTGGGCCAGGCAGAGGCCGGAGAGGCCGGCGCCGGAGATCGCCACGGAGAAGTCGGATGATGTGCTCATCCAAACATCTTAATGACTAAGATGATTTGGCCAAGGGTCGGCGGCTCCCGATGGTCCGTTGAGGAGACTGGTCCGAAAAGGCTGGCGGGGCACCCGGTTGTCGGTTGCGAATGCCGTCGCGATGCCTCGCGATCTGGGTCGTGTCTGACGTGAAGGGCGGCCCACGCCCCATTCGATGAGCGAGCCGGAGCCGATGGATGGATCGGCGAATCTGGCCTGGTTGGACGACGCTCTCCGCACCGGTGAGATCGGTAGGTACGGTCCTGCCCGGTCGCGGGCGTTCGAGGCGGTCGAACGGGACCGCGGCGGTGAGGTCGTACGGCATCTGCTGGTCCGCGCTGTCGATTGTTCGCCCGACCTCCGGCTGACGGTCCTGGCGTTCCTTACCGACCTGTGTCCGCAGTCGGACCGGTGGCCGATGGTCGCTGAGGCCGCGGCGGCCGCCCTCAACGATCCCGATGAGCGGGTACGACGTGCGGCAGCCTGGTTCTACGCGGCGGCGACCGACGCGAACGAGACCATGCTGCGGCTGTTCGGCTCAGCTGACCCGATCACACGAACGGCGTTGGCCGAGGCATCGTGGCTTCAGCTGCTCCAGCGCAGCGACCACGGCGACCGGTGGGGCGACATGGTCGAGCGGATGCGACGCGATCAGCTTGCGTCCGTACGTTTCCTCGGTGCCTGCGCGGCCCTACTGACGGCAGACCCACCTGACTGGCCGATGCTGGACATCGCGGTGCGCGCCGACCTGGTGCCGGCGGCCGAGGCTCTCGGCGGGGAGGGCGGACGGATCTCCCGCTACGCCGGTGAGATGTGGGCGATCGCCTTCACACGTAGGGACCGGGAGCAGGACGCCTATGCGACGGTGGCGCGGTTGGTAGGCGCAGGCGAGGGGGAGTCGGTTCGTCAGGCGGGTCTGGCGATAGCGGCGGAGGCCATGCGGAGGTGGCGAGCCGCCCCGACCCGGCTGGCACCCGTGCTGTCGGCCGTACTCACCGAGCCGCCCTCGGCGGTACGGACCGCGGCTGTCGATGTGGTGTGCGCATCACTTGGCGCGACCCGCCTGCTCGCCGATCAGCTGACGTCGATGCTGGCCGAGCCGGCCATGTCGACGACCATCGCGGTGGCGCTGGGTTGCGTCGGGGAGCCCCGCGCGATCCCGGAGCTGCTGCGTCTGCTGCGCCGCGAGAATCCACATCCCCGGCTCGCGGACGCCCTCGCCACGGTCGCCACCGCAGCACCCGATCCGACGCCCCTGGTCCAGACAGCGCGGCAGACGCTGGCTGACCATCCGAAACCCTGCCACGAGGCACCGCACGGATGTCCCGCACTCGTGGCTGCGTACCGACTCACGGGGGACCGGCGCATCGCGGACGACTACCTTGCTGCCCGCCCGGAGAAGCTGCGCCGTTGCCGCATCGCCCCGGACCTGTTCGACTGGCTGGCCCAGCACGGTGGCCTCACCGATCGGCAGGTCCGGCAACTGAACCACCTGTTCAACCAGCGGGGATGGGCCCAGGCCAGGTCAGCGACCGCGTACTGGCGCCACCACGGGCCATCAGTCGCTCCATTGCTGCTGAGCACGCTCGCCCGGTACCTCGACGAACAGGCGTACGCGCAGCCCGCCATGAAGGCCCTCGCCGCGATGGGCCCACACGCTCAGCCGGTGGTCCCCGTACTCGACCGTCTGATCGCCGCCCGGCACCGCGCCCCGATGTACCTGGGCAATGCCGATGTCGAGATGCGTGCCGATGAGGAGCTGGTGCAACTCGCCCTGGCCACCCGCGCCCAGGTCACCGCCACACCCCGATGACCGCGGTCGCCGTGGAAATCGGCTCACCACGATCGCTGGCAACGCCGCCGGCGAGACAGCCGTCAGTCGAGCAGTCCCGGAACCCGCTCCCGAAGTGTGGCCCTCACCCGCGACAGTCCGGCGTCCAGGTCGTCGCCCTCCCACCGCACGAGGTTTTCGCCCAGCGGCTTGCCCGACACCAGCACCGTCCAGCGCTCGCGGTCGCCGTCCAGTTGGACGATGGCGACCAGGTCGCGATCCCCGGACTGGAACACCAACGGCGATTCCCTCCATCGATGCATCGACACGACGCAGCCGCTTCGACCATCCATGATGGCCACCACGCGCGCTCGGGCGGTTGCCCCGGACGGGGCACCTCCTACCGGAGCGGTGGCCGGACGTACCTCACTCGCGATGGCCTCCTGCCAGGACTCGCACCGTACCTCAAGGGCAAGCTGTTGCGGGTTCACCGGCTCGCCGCTGAGGGACCCGAGCCCGAAGACTGCCAGCGCCGCCACGAGCCGCGGTTTCGTCGTCCTGCGAGGCGACGGAGGGCGGGCCGGCGCACTCAGATCGATGACGGGCATAGGGCAAACTATCCGACGGGCAGGTCACCCGTCCGTACCGACGCGGGCCCATCGAGGAGCCAGTACCGTGGCGTGGCGCCCGCCGCGGTGGTGGTGCCGGTTGCCTGCCTGCTGCGGATCAACGCCGCGACCGTCGACCGGTACGCCGCTTCAGGAGCCCGTACGGGCGGACCGTGCGAGGATGCCGTTGAGGTAGAGCCCTTCCTGGCAGGTCCTCGGCGTGGGAGCGCCTACCGGGGTGCCCGGTTGCCGGCAGACGACGGTGAGGGTCACCTGGGCTCCGGCCGGCACCCTGATCGGGGTGACCGAGTGGTAGTCCTGGTTACGGAAGTTCTCCAGTCCGTAGGTGACCACTCGGACGTCGTCGGCGGTCACGGTCAGGGTCCCGGTGTCTCCCTGCGGGTTGTCCACCAGGAAATCCGTGATCAGGAGCACCCGGTTGCGGGGCACGGTGTAGCTGCGCGACGCCGACCCTCCGGGGTTGGTCCGCAGCACCAGCGCGGTGGCGAACTGTCCGTCCCCGCTGGCACCCTCGTTGCCGCCGGGGGTCGCCGGCGGCGGCGCCGGAGGTGCGGTGGGAGCCGCTGCGCGCTCCTGTTCGACGGCGTCTCGCGCCGCCGCGCCGGCAGCCTCGCTCGCCGCCACCTCCGCCTCGGTCGCGACCTGCGCCATGCCCTCGTCGACGGCCTCCCGGGCTGCGGACGTCACCGCCGGACGCAGCAGCCCGAACCAGAGGGCGAGCAGGAGCAGCAGCAGAGCCAGCAGCAAGGCAAGCAGTTTGAGCAGCCAGGCGGAGAGAACAGGCTGCTGCACCAGGGTGCCGTCCAGGGTGACGGCCCGGCCCGTCGTGTCGCTCAGCACGGCCCGGAACGGCAGGTGTCTCGGGGTGCCTCGCCAGAGCAGTCGCCGGGCCCGTACGCCGAGGACGGTCGCGTACTGTTCGCCCGCGGCCAGGGTCGTCGGCCTCGGTCGGGGCGCGAAGTTCAGCTGTTCGGCACCGTCGACGGCGGTGACGGTCAGCGTCTCCTCGACATTGCCGCCGTTGACCCCGGCGAGGCGGTAGCGGGCGCCGAGTCGCGCCCGGCGCACCTGCGGCCGAAGTTCCCCGGTCACCTCGGAGAACGGCGCGATGGTCAGCACGGCTTCCTCGACCGTGGCCGTCTGCGGTGCCTCGGACGGCACCACCCGGACGCCGTACGGCAGCTCTCCGGCGCGGACCTCGGAGGACCGGGGTGGTCGGACGGTGAGCGTGACGGTCTGGCTCGCGCCGGGATAGAGGGAGACCCTCGGTGGGTCGAACGTCGCCCAGGTGCTCGGCATGCCGACCACGTCGAGGTCGTATCCCTCGACGACGTCACCCGAGTTCCGGACCGTCACCGGGATGTCGACGCTCTCGCCCGGCACGACCACCGCCGGAGTGTCCACCAGGCCCAACGAGATGCTCATGTCCCCGACCGTAGGCGCGGCGGGAGCGGCCGGAACGGGCCGCCGGGGTACAGGTGCGGGCAGAAGCGTTGCCCGTTAGGTCCGCGTTAGGTGCCCGCGAAGTCTCGTCCGGCACCCTCTGCCGTACCGCCGTGCAACACCGGCGCGGCGGCATCGTCCGGAACGGACGTCCTGGAGCGGGGCGTCGAGCTGTGCTGGGAGTTGTTGTGCACCGTGTCACGGTAAGCGTTCACGCGGAGGACCCGATCTCGCGGCTGGGAGTGGAGAGTCAGCTCCGTTCCCGGCCGGACCTGTGGGTGGTCGATCCGGGCCAGGAGACACCCGAGAGTGTCGCGCTGGTCGTCATCGACGCCCTCGACGAGTCGGCTGCCCGGCTGCTACGCCGACTGCACCGGGCCGGCCGGGCCAAACTGGTGCTGGTGCCGGCCAGGATCGACGATGCCGGGTTGTCTCTCGCGGTGGAGCACGGCGTGGTGGGAGTGGTCCGGCGCTCCGAGGCGAGCGCCGAACGGCTCAGCCACATCGTCCTGGCCGTCGCCCGTGGCGAGGGCGCACTCCCCGCCGACCTGCTCGGTCGGCTCATGGCCCAGGTGGGCCGACTCCAGCGGCAGATACTCGAACCGCGCGGCCTGACCCTGCTCGGGTTGAGCACCCGCGAGGTGGACGTGCTGCGGCTGGTCGCGGACGGGTTCGACACCGGGGAGATCGCCAGCAAGCTCTCCTATTCCGAGCGGACCGTGAAGAACATCCTGCACGGCGTCACCAGCCGGTTGCAACTGCGCAACCGGGCGCACGCCGTGGCGTACGCCCTGCGCAACGGGCTGATCTGAGCACCGGGGCGGCCCCCGGTTGGCGGGTTGCCTGAACGGGCCAGCACCGTTGCCCCCGACGGTGCCTCCCGGTCCGCACCGGCCGACCGGGAACCGCCGGACGATGGTGGCTGGCCGCCGGTCACCTCCATCCATCGCACGCCCGCCGAGGTCCACTTGCGACGTTCAATCGGAATCCCCGCCGTACTGGCCGTACTGCTCGTCGGTGCGCTGCCGCCCACCGCCGGGTTCGTCAGCCAGGGCCGGGCCGCGCCCGCGCCCGCGCCGGCTCCGACGACGGCGCCCGGCCCGGCGCCGAACCCCGAGGTGAGCCAGCGGATCGCGTACGCCGGCACCGGGCACCGCAGCCTGGGGATCGTCCGGGGCGAGGGACCGGCAGCGACCGCGGCCCCGCTCAACGAGTCCGGACCCGACCACTTCGACGACGAGATCTCGGCCCGCGGGTCGGCGACGACCTGGGTGAGTCGACGCGACGAGCGCACCACCGAGGTGTACCTGCGCCGAGGCGCGGGCCCGGTGCGCCGGGTCACCCGGAATTCGACCGACGAGCACCGGCCGGTGCTCTCCCCGGACGGCACTCGGATCGCCTACAGTTCGCCGGCCGGCCGGGACGGCGGCGGGCAGGACATCTACGTGGTCGACGTCGAAGGCGGCAACACCCGACGGGTGACCGACGGAACCGGCGACAACATCTGGCCGACCTGGTCGCCGGACGGCCGCACGCTGGCCTTCGCGGGGCGACGCGGTGCCGACACCATCCCCCAGATCTACCGGGTCGCCGCCGACGGCGGCCCGGTCACCCGGGTCACCGCCGAATCCACCGGGGCCACCGAGCCGTCCTGGGATCCGAACCCGACGCACGCCCGCATCGCCTACACCGTCGGGCCGGCCGGCCCGCATCCCGAGGTGTGGCTGATCGCGCCGGACGGCACCGACCGGGTACGGATGCTGCTGCCCGGCTGGCAGGCCCGGCAGCCGGCGTGGACGGCCGACGGGGCGACCGTGGCGTTCGTGAGCCGCACCCTGCCGGACGGCGAGACGACCGGGAACGTCGATCGGATCTACTCGGTGCTGGTCCGGGACGATCCGTGCCTGTGCGTGGTGGTGCCACGGCTCGCCGAGGACCGCGACGTCAGCCACCCCACCTGGTACGCCGCCCCGGGCGCCGACACGGAATCGCTGCTGGTCGCCCGGACCAGCGCCCCGGAACGGACCACCGCCACCCTCCAGGACATCCGTCCGGACGGGGTGGATCCCCGCGACCTGCGCGTGCCGGTGCTGCGCGAGGATCCCGGGGCGATCATCGATTCCCGACTGCTCTGGTTTCCGGTCGACGGCGATCCTTGGTTGGAGCGGCAGGCGTACTCGCCGGACGGGCAGCGGATCGCGGTCAGCCGGTTCGAGACGGTAGACGGCGTCCGGACCCAACGGATCTGGATCGTGGACGCCGACGGCGGCCGGCCACGGTTGCTGCCGATCGCCGGGCGGGGGCGCGGTGACCGGGAGACGGACCCGGCCTGGTCGCCGGACGGCACCCGGCTCGCCCTGGTCCGCAACTCGCCCGGGAACGGCTCCGGGGCGCCGCGCACACCGTCGCGGATCGAGGTGGTCGACGCCGACACCGGGCGGCGCCTGCTGGAGCTGCCGGTCCCGGACGACCTGGCCGCACTCGACGACGCCCAGCCGGCCTGGTCGCCGGACGGCACCCGGCTCGCCTTCACCCGGGGCACCTATCGGGGTGACATGTTGACGCACGTCTGGACCGCCAACGCCGCGGACGGACTTGACCAGACGGACCTGACCGCGGCGATCTGCGGCTACGACTGCCCGGTCGTCGACGACAGCGCCGCCTTCTCCCCGGACGGCACCCGGCTGGTGTTCAACCGGGAAGCCGACGGCCTGATCCTGGTCGACCTGGCCGACAACCGGTGCCGGCTGCTGCTGCCCGGCGGCGGATCCTGCGCCCTTCCGGTGCCGGACCGCGAGGAGGGTCCGCACCAGCCGCGGGACGTCGCCTGGTCGCCGGACGGCGAGCGGCTCGCCTTCTCGGCGCGCCGGGCCGAGGACAACAACTCGCCCGAGGCGCTGTGGAGCTATGACCTCGGTGACGGCAGCGTCCGGCCGCTGACCGGGCACCTGCCCGGACGGCAGAAGGAGCCGAGTTGGCAACGCCGCTTCGACGTCGCCACCGCCGTGTCGGCACCCGCGCCCGGCACCACGGTGGGCGGCCGAACCACGCTGCGGCTCGCTGTCACCGACCAGGGACCGGCCGCCGCCGACGCCGTCCGGGGCAGTCTCGACGTGCCACCGGGGCTCTCCGTGACCGGCTTCGACACCCCGGTCGGCGAGTGTGTACTCGCCACCCTGAGCTGCGAGTTGGGCCGTCTCGGCGTGGGACGTACCGTCGAGATCGGGGTCGAGCTGGTGGGCACCGCCCCGGGCGACTTCGAGCTGACCTGGTCGGTCGAGGCCGACCCGATCGACACCGACCCGTCGGACAACCGCGCGGCGACCACGGTACGCGTCGTTCCCGCGCCGCCGGGCAGCCCGGCCGATCCGGCGTTGACCGTCTCGGTCGACCCGCAGCCGGGGTACGTCGGCGGCACCGTCACCGTCAGGTACACCGTGCGCAACGCCGGCGGGACGACCGCGACCGGTCTGCGGGTCCGACCGGCCCTGCCCGGCGGGATACCGGTCGGCGGGGCACTGGCCAACTGCCCGGCCGACGGCTGCCCGATGCCGGACCTCGCCCCGGGCGCCGCCGCCACCGTCACCGGGACGCTCTCCCCGGGCGCGGCGCTGCGCACGACCGTCCGGGGCACCGTGCTCACCACCGGCGGCAACGCCGACCCGGACAACGACACCGCGAGTGCGCTGCTGCGGGTGCTCGCCCCGCGGATCGTGGCGGTGCCGTCGATCGGACCGCCCGGGTTCGTCGCCTCGATCCGGGGCGTGGACTTCCCACCCGGTCGGCCGCTGCGGCTCTCCTGGGACCTCGGGATCACCGCCGCCGCCCCGCCGGTGCGCCCGGCCGCCGACGGCAGTTTCACCGCCCAGTTGCTGGTGCTGCCGAAGGACCGGCTGGGCGGCCGGCAGGCGGTGGCCACCGGCACCGGGTTCAGTCCGGTGCGTACCCCGTTCCTGGTGGTCCTGCCGGCCCAGCAGCCACCCGGACTGCTGCACCGGCGCTGGTGACGACGATGGGAGTGGACCGGTGATACACGAGGTCGACGAGGGACTGCGCGGGCTGGTCCTGGAGGAGATGATGGCGGGTACCGGTGCGGAGGTGTCGTTCGACCCACCCACCCGAGAGTGGGCGGCCCGACGCAACGCGCCGACGGTGAATCTGTTCCTCTACGACATCCGGGAGGACCGGTCACGGCACTTCCAGGGGCGGGTTCCCGAGCGGGACGCCGCCGGGCGGACGGTGGCCTGGCACGACTCGCCGCACTTCTACGCGCTGTCCTACCTGTTGACCGCGTGGACCAACCGGCCCACCGACGAGCACCGGCTGCTCGCCACCCTGCTGGCCGGTCTGGTCCGGTACGACGAACTGCCGGCCGCCCGGCTGACCGGTTCACTGGCGGCGCTGAGCCTGGCGGTGCCGATGTCGGTCGCCGCACCACCCGGTGAGGGGCGGGCGCTGGCCGACGTGTGGAGCGCGCTCGGTGGCGAACTGAAACCGTCGCTGGACCTGGTGATCATCGCACCGGTGTCCACCCGCCGGATCCCGGCCGCGCCACCGGTACAGGAGCGCACGGTGCTGGTCGGCGACACCGCCGGGCGGCCGGCGGGCCTGCGTACCCGCACCGCCCCGACCCGGCATCGGACCGACGGCGGCACCGGGGCGGAGCGGGCCGGAACCGGTCCCGACGATCGGCGACCGAACCAACGGGACGACCGGCGGTGAGCGGCGCGGACGACACGGCGTACCTGTGGGAGCGGCTCGGGCTGGTCGCGGCGCGGGTGGCCCGACTGGTCGCCGATCGCCGCCGGGACGATCCCCAACCGGACGACCCGTTCCGGGGCCTGTACCTGGCACCTGACGACATCGACCGGCTGATGGCCCGGTCTTCCGGACCCGAGACGGTGGATCCGGCGGGGGAGTGGGCGGACGGGGCCGGGACCGAATCTCGGCTCCGTCGGCTGGCAGCCGCCTTCGCTCTCACCGGGCTGGACGTCGAGGTGCTGCTCGTGGCGCTGCTGCCTGACGTCGACGCCCGGTACGAGCGGCTCTACGGCTACCTGAACGACGACGTCAGCCGACGCCGGGCGACCGTGGGGCTGGCCCTGGAACTGTGCGCAAGAGCGCCGGGCGACGCCACCGGCCGGGCCCGGTTCGCCGCCTGGGCGCCGCTGATCGCCGGTGGGCTGCTGCTGGTCGAGCAGCCGGACCAGCCGTACCTGTCCCGTTCGCTGCGGGTGCCCGACCGGGTGGCCGCGTACCTGCTCGGCGACGACATGCCGGACGCACGGCTGGCCGAGGTGGCCCGGCCGACGGCTGACCAGGCCACCGCCCCGCACGCCGACGCCTCGGACGGGTCGGGCCGGACGGACGGTTCGGAGTGGACCGAAACCGTCGCTCGGCTCGGCTCGGCGCTGCGCCGCGGAATCGACCTGGGCTACCTTCAGGAGCGTCCCGGCTGTGCCGCCGCCGACCTGGCCGTCGCGGCGCTGGTCCGGGCCGGTCGATCGGTGATCCGGCTCGACCTGGACGCGTTGGCCGCCGATCCCGCCCCCGCCGAGGCGCTGGCCGCTACGGTGCGGGAGGCCCGACTGCGTGACGCCGGCCTGGTGGTCGGCCCGGTGCAGGCCCTCGACCCGGTCGGGCGGCCGGAGCACGCCCGGCTGCTACGCCGGGTCACCGACCAGCCGGTGCCGGTGCTGCTCACCGGGTCGACCGAGTGGGATCCGCACTGGACCCGACGAGCGCCGCTGCTGGTCACCGCCCCGCCGCTGGACGAGCGGGGTCGGGCCCGGCTGTGGCGGGCGGCCGGTGGAACGCACGACGCGGACCGGCCCGCCGGTTGGCTCGACGGCGTGGACCCGGCGCGCGAGTTGGCGCCGTACCTGCTGGGCCCGGACCAGGTGCGGCGGGCCGCGCAGGCCGCCGACCAACTGGCCCTCTTCGCCGGCGCCGACCGGGTCGACGCCGACCACCTGCGCGCCGGGGTACGCGGGCAGAACGCCGGTGGCCTGGCCCGGCTGGCCCGGCGGATCGAACCCGGCGTCGACTGGACCGATCTGGTGCTCCCCGGTCCGGTCGAGGACCAGTTGCGCGAGCTGGCGCTGCGGGTGCGGTACCGAGACCGGGTGCTGGGCCGGTGGCGGATGCGCCCCGGCGGCGGGCGAGGGCGCGGGGTGCTGGCGCTGTTCGCCGGTGACTCCGGCACCGGCAAGACCATGTCGGCGGAGGTCATCGCCGCCGACCTCGGCCTGGACCTGTACGTCGTGGACCTGTCCACCGTGGTGGACAAGTACGTCGGCCAGACGGAGAAGAACCTGGAGCGGATCTTCACCGAGGCGGCCGGGGTCAACGGCCTGCTGCTCTTCGACGAGGCGGACGCCATCTTCGGCAAACGGTCGGAGGTCAAGGACGCCCGTGACCGGTACGCCAACCTGGAGAGCGCCTACCTGCTGCAACGGATGGAGTCCTTCGACGGCGTCGCGGTGCTCACCACGAACCTGCGCGCCAACCTGGACGAGGCGTTCACCCGACGGCTCGACCTGATCGTCGACTTCGCCATGCCGGACGTGGCGCAGCGGCGGGCGCTCTGGGACCGCTGCCTCGGCACCGAGCTGCCCCGCGACCCTGACCTGGACCTGGACTTCTGCGCCCGCCGCTTCGAGTTGGCCGGCGGCAGCATCCGGGCCTGCGTGGTGACCGCCGCGTACCTGGCGGCGCAGGCCGGCCGACCGGTGCGGATGGCGGACCTGGTCGGCGCGGTGCAGCGGGAGTACCGCAAGCTCGGCCGACTGCTGCTGGAGAGCGAGTTCGGCGCGCATCAACCACGCGGGGAACCCGCGCGGATCCACTGACGAGAGGGCAGCGATGCGAGCACACGATCCGGCCGGCCGCGACGCCCCGGCCCGCCCCGGCACACCGGCCCGAGCGGAGACCGGCGGCGCCGAGCAGGCCCGAGCGGAGACCGGTGCCGTACCCGTCGGTCCGGCCGTCGCCGGGCCGACCGGTGCGGCCGCCACCATCTTGGACCTGCAACACCGGGCCGGTAACGCCGCGGCCACCCGCGCGGTCCAACGGCTGCGCTGCGCCGACCAGGACCACGGCCACGACCCGGAGCCGGTGCAGCGATCGGCGGTGACCGAGGTGCTGCGCTCGTCCGGCAGCCCACTGGCCGAGCCGGTACGGCGGGACATGGAAGCCCGTCTGGGCGCCGACTTCTCCGACGTACGCCTGCACACCGGTGCGCTCGCCGAACGCTCGGCGGCGGAGTTGGAAGCCCGTGCCTACACGTCGGGACCGCACGTGGTGCTCGGCCGGGGCGGGAGCGACCGGCACACCCTGGCCCACGAACTGACCCACGTCATCCAGCAACGTTCCGGCCCGGTCGCCGGTACCGAGGACGGTCACGGCCTACGGGTCTCCGACCCGGGTGACACCTTCGAGCGGGCCGCCGAGGCCAACGCCCACCGTGCCCTGAGCACACCGCCGCCCGTACATGACGTCCACCGGGTGTCGCAGGCGGCCGGGTCCGCACCCACGGAGTCGGCGACGGGCACACCGTCCGTCCAGCGGGTGACCACCGACGAACTGCACCGGGAACCGGCCGGCCCGTCGGTCCAGGTCCGGGGGCCACGCCGGTCGCGCTCGAGCCGGCGCCCCGCCACGCAGGTGAAAGACCCGGACACCTGGACCGATCTGGAGGCCGCCTACCAGGCGGCTACCGGGCGGACCCCGCACAAGGAGCGCATCACCCTCGACACGGACCTGACCTCGCAGAGTGAAATGAGTCCACCGGGAGCGGGATATCAGCTCGGCACCGCGTTGACCAACGTGGCCCTACAGGCGGGTGTCTCGATGACCGGCGGTGCCACCGGTGCCCGCAGCAACGCCGAGATGGTGGAGCAACTGGGTCGCCGGGACTCGGCGTCCCTGCCGTACTGGCAGGCCCAGGACGCGCGGGACCGTCGGCTCGCCACCGATGCGGTGGAGCGGGCCACCCAGTACGAAAACGAGTCCGGCGCCGAGAACGCGCAGGCCCGGCGGGACGTCACGGCCGCCATGCTGCGGGGGGTCCCGATGCCGGCGGCCGACGCGACGGACATGCTCCTGACCGTCAACGACGGTCTGGTCATCGGCGGATCGCATCATGCGGAACCGTTCTTCGCCTGGGCGGTCGAACACATGGAGCGGCTGCACAACAACGGGGTGCAGACGATGTATCTGGAGTCGCTCCGGGAGGACGTGCACCAGCGCCTGGTCGACGCGTACCTCGCCAGCGGCGAGATGAGCCCGGAGCTGAGCAACTTCTGCGACAACTACCGGGCGAGGCACGCCGTCGACCTCGCCGGGTTCCTGGCCAAGGCGCGAAGCACGGGTATGCGGGTCAAGGGCACCGGCGGTCGGCCGGCGCGCCAGGTCGGCATGAACATCCACAGCCGCGCCGTTCTGCTGAACACCTACGGTGAACAGGTGGTCCGGCGGGATCGGGCGCAGACCGTCGCCTCGGGCGGCCAACCGGGCAAGTACCTGATGCAGGCCGGCGAGTCACACGCCCGTACCCACGAGAATGCCCAATCGACCCCGGCGGTCGCGGGCGGTGTGGCCCTGCCCGACCGGTTTCCCGGCATCAACGAGTTGCTCGACGTGCCCGCCGTACGGCTCGAAGACGACTCCGACAACGGCAAGATCCTGCGCCCCGTCCCGCCGGAGCCGCAGTGAGTCGAGGGAGCACGGGTCGGGTGTCCGTCCGACCACGGTCGAGGTCGGCCTCACCTGGGGCCGGCCTCGATCCGGTCCGGGTCGTCGGACTCGGGCGCAGCGGCGGCCGGCGGCTCATCGGCCATGAGCTGCGCGAAGTCGTCCCTGGTGCCGACCAGCGCGTTGAAGATCTCCCTCAGCCTCCGCTCGTCCCTGCCCGCCCGGTTGATCTGCTCGGTCAGTCTGGCGTCCTCCGCCTTGAGCTTGCGCAACCAGTCGCCGTCGAGCGTGACCCGCATGGTGTCCAGCTTGCCCGTCCCGATCTTGTCCTGCTTGAGCCCACCGACGCTGGACGCCGGGTTGGCGGTCGCCTCGGTGGACTTGGCGGTGTGGCGGTATCCGACCGGATTCCTCGGGGCGTTCGGATCCGGTTTGGACAGCCCGATCGCGTGCAGCACCGTGTCCTTCACCGATTCGGGGGCGGTGGTCTCCAGGCCGATCTGGAGCCAGCCGATGTCGCTGGTGGTGGGCGGTTTGTAGACGAGCAGGATGTGACCGTGCAGGCCGTTGGGTAGCACCACGTCACCGTTGAAGTCACGGCTGCCGATCCCACCGGCCGCGATGTCCGCGCCACGCTCGTCGCGCCGGGGGTACTTGAGGAGTTTGCCGGCCGTCGCCTTCACGCCGCCGACCTCGCGTAGCGTCTCCTCGCTGCCGCCGGTCATGTCGTGCGTGCTGAACGCCCGCTTCGGCAGGTTCCGCATCCCCAACCACTCCGGCAGCGACCTGCCACCGATCGGTTCCGCGGTCTCCTCCCGGGGGATCTCCACCCGGACGTTGACCCGCCCGCCGTGCGCGAGGGCCCGCGCCACGGCTCCGGTGTGGCGTCGCCACTGCCGGTCCGCCGAGTTCTTCCCCTCGGCGCCGGCCACCTCCAGACCCTGTTGGATGATCACGAAGAGCCGCCGGAGCAGCGTGTTGGCCTGCTGGTTCTTCCGGTTGAACTCCTCGATCTGTTGCGCACTGAGTGCCGCGGTGCCCTCCTGGAGGTCCTGGGCGGCGAGGGTGGCCGCGAACGTGTCGCGCACGTCGGTGGTCAGTTCCGCTTCCAGTTCCTCGCGCAGCGGGTCGCCCTCCGGCGCGGACCGCATCTTGATGCCCCGGGCCAGCACGTACGCGGGGGTGTCGCGGATACCTCCGGCATCCGCCCGCCTCTCCCAGGCCAGAGTGGCGACGTACAGTCGCTTCCCCGGCGGCAGTTGCAGCCAGTCGTAGTACTTGCTGGCGTTCAGGTACGCCTGTGCCTCCGCGAACGACCCGGTCTCGGCCTGCACCGCGCTGCCCGGACCGGCCCGCTCGATCTCCGCCCGCTCGGCGGTGCTGAGCAGCGGTCCCCGGGACAGGCGCGAGGTGTAGTCCGCTGCCGCATGCTCGGTCGCGGTCGACTGGGTGCCGCCGGGTGCCCGCTGCACCGGCAGGGCGGGCGCGCTGCGGTGCTCACCGGAGAGGGCCGCGGCGACGGCCGCGTTCCCGGCGGCGTGCTGAAGCGCCATGATCGGATGTTCCGGTCGGGCACCGGAGGCGGCATCACCGCGACGGACCGTCCCTCCCGTGCCGCGCTCGCCCTGGTCCTGGCGCCACTTCCCGGCCCGCATCGCGCTCCTTCCGGCCCGCAAGATGTTCTGCCGTTCGCAAGTCTGCGCGCCGGGCGGGCAGTCGACGGTGACCGCGAGGGCACATCTCCGGGTAAGGCACGCGGGGCGGGTCGGGAACCGGCGGTCGCGTGGGCGGGCATCCGCCCACCCGGCTCAGGCCAACCGCAGTGCCCGCTTGAGAAACGTGATCGCCTGGTTGATGGCCGCCTCGGCCGCCTCGGTGCCGCGCAACGCGTCGAGCATCACGAAGTCGTGGATGATGCCCTGGTAGCGGGTCGCCGAGACCTGGACACCGGCCGACCGCAGCCGGTGGGCGTACGCCTCGCCCTCGTCGCGCAGCACGTCGGCCTCGGCCGTGATGACCAGCGCCGGCGGCAGCCCGGCGAGATGTTCCGGAGTTGCCCGCAGCGGCGAGGCGGCCACCTCGGCCCGGGTCGCCTCGTCCGGCGCGTACTGGTCCCAGAACCAGCGCATCGTGTCCCGGCGCAGGTGGAAGCCCTCGGCGAACATCAGATATGACGCGGTGTCGAAGCGGGCGTCGGTGGCCGGGTAGAACAGCACCTGCCCGGCCGGTGTCGGTGTACCGCGCCGCTTCGCCAGCAACGTCACCGCCGTCGCCAAGGTGCCGCCCACCGAGTCGCCGGCCACGGCGATCCGCTCACCGTCCAGGTCGGTCGCGCCCGGGCCGGCCAGCCAGTGCAGCACGGCATGACACTCCTCGACCGCCGTCGGGTAACACGCCTCGGGTGCGAGGCTGTAGTACGGGAATACCACCGCGGCCCCGGTTCCGGCGGCCAGTTCCCGGACCAGTCGGTCGTGGGTGCGGCGACTCCCGAGCACCCAGCCGGTGCCGTGCAGATAGAGGATCACCGGCAGCCGGCCGATGGCACCGGAGGGCCGGACCACCCGCACCACGATCCCTCCGCCGGGCCCACCGGGCACCACCCGCTCGTCCAGGTCGGCGTCGGGTCTGGGCAGATTGCCGGACTGGAGGTCGTCCAGGACCTGCCGGCCCCGTTCCGGCCCGAGTTGGTGCAGGTACGGCGGTCGCGCGGTCGCCTCGACGAACTGGCGGGCGGCGGGTTCCAGCACGATCCCGCCGGGATCGTGTCGCCTGAGGATGGGCATCCGACCACTCCGGGAATCCGGGCCGCGCACGCGGCGGAGACATTCCGGGGTGTACCCCGGGTACGCGGAGCCTCTCCGGCCCTCGTCCGGAGAGACATCCGCCATCTGACGGCACTCCCGACGGACTGCCCCTTCGGGTAGTGGTCGCTTCCCCGCCGCCCGCCCGTCGAGTCATGGTCGCCGGTGCCGGGCGTGACCAGACTTCTCCTCACGGATCGCCGTCGTGCCCGAGGGAGCGTGTCATGCCGTCGTACCTGTCACCCGGGGTGTATGTGGAGGAGGTGCCGAGCGGCTCACGCCCGATCGAGGGTGTGGGCACCGCCGTCGCCGCCTTCGTGGGCTTCGCCGCCAGGGGGCCGTTCCACACCCCGACCCTGGTGACCAACTGGAGCCAGTTCGTCCAGACCTTCGGCGAGGCGGTCGACGACGCCTATCTCGCGCACGCGGTGTACGGCTACTTCGCCAACGGCGGCGGCCTCTGCTACGTGGTGCGGGTCGGTGCCCCGGAGGCGACGACCAAGACGGGCCGCACGGCCGCCGGGCCGCCGGTGGCGCTCGGCACCTTCACCGTCACCGCCCTGCCCGGCTCCGGTGACGCCGGTGAGCTCACCGTGGAGGTGGCCGACGTCGAGGGGGAGTCCGTGCCGGAGGACCGGTTCCGGCTGGTCGTCCGGCAGGGTGGTGCGGAACGGGAGGCGTTCGACGTCTCCGCGAAGCGCAACACCAAGGCGTACGTGGTCAACCAGGTACGGGAACGGTCCAAACTGATCGCGGTCGAGGAGGCGGCACCGGCGAGCTCGCTGGCCCGGCCCTCGAAACAGTCGGTGAGCGTACCGCCGGTGCCGACCGAGGAGTCCGGCCTGCCCGCCCGGATCTCCGCCGACGACTACGTCGGTGACGCGGACGCCCGGACCGGCTTCGGCGGGCTGGAGGCGGTCGACGAGATCACCATGGTCGCGGTGCCCGACCTGATGTGCGCGTACCAGCAGGGCCGGATCAGCCTCGACGACGTCAAGGCGGTGCAACTGGGGGTCATCTCGCACTGCGAGCAGATGGGCGACCGGATGGCGGTCCTCGACCCGCCGCCGGAGCTGACCGCCCGGCAGGTGCTGACCTGGCGACAGGACGAGGCGGGGTACGACTCCCGGTTCGCCGCCCTCTACTACCCCTGGATCAAGGTGTTCGACCCGGCCAGCGGGCAGCACCGGTTCATGCCGCCGAGCGGGCATGTCGCCGGCCTGTGGTCGCGGACCGACGCGGAACGCGGGGTGCACAAGGCCCCGGCGAACGACGTGCTCCGTGGCGTGATCGAGGTGCAGAACACGGTGACGAAGGGCGAGCAGGATCTGCTCAACCCGGTCGGGGTGAACTGCATCCGCACCTTCGCCGGTCGCGGGATCCGGGTGTGGGGGGCCCGGACCCTCTCCTCGGACCCCGCCTGGCGCTACATCAACGTGCGCCGACTCTTCAACTACATCGAGGAGTCGATCCTGCTCGGCACCCAGTGGGCGGTCTTCGAGCCGAACGACGAGCGGCTCTGGGGGACGATCCGACGCAACATCGCCGCGTTCCTCACCGAGGAGTGGCGCGCCGGGGCGCTGTTCGGCAGCACGGCCACCGAGGCGTTCTATGTCAAGTGCGACCGGGAGACCAACCCGCCGGAGTCGGTCAATCTCGGCCGGGTGGTCTGCGAGGTCGGCGTCTCCCCGGTGCGGCCCGCCGAGTTCGTCGTCTTCCGGATGTCGCAGTACTCCGACAGCACCAGCCTCGTCTCCGAATGACCCGACACGTACGCACCACAGACCTCGATGTGACGGCAAGGAAAGGACGGTAGCCAGCGATGGCGGAGACGGGCGACACCTTCGTTACCCACCGGTTCCAGGTGGAACTGGGCAAGGCACGGGTCGAATCGGTTCAGGAGGTCAGTGGCCTGACCGTGGAACTCGACGCGATCGAGGTCACCCAGGTCACCCCGACCGGGGAGTACATCATCCGCAAGATCCCGGGGGCCCGGAAGGGCGGCGAGGTGACCATCACCCGCGGCCTGGACAAGAGCAGTGCCTTCACCGAATGGATCAAGGACACCTACGAGAAGGGCGCGATCAACACGGCCCGGCAGAACATCAGCGTGATCATCGTGGACGCGGAGAACTCGGAGCAGCGCCGATGGGACCTGACCAACGCCTGGGTGAGCCGGTGGGAGGGGCCCAACCTGCGGGCCGGCGACACGTCCCCGGCCACCGAGAAGATCACGATCGTCTTCGAGGGGATCACCAGTTCCTGAGGTCCACGGCGATCCGTGACCTTCCCCGTGCATCCGCACCGATCCTGTGAAGGGAGGCAGCGGCGTTGCCATCGGCCCCGGACGGCCGGGGTCGCACGCCGCGAGGTCGATGAGGCGACGTACCGTTTCGCGCACCGCCCTGGACGAGCCGCCGGACGGCGAGGACTTGGCCCCGGCGGCCCTTCCCACCACCCCGTCCGCCCCGCCCAGGCTGCAGACCGAGTTCTCCTTCGAACTTCCCCGGGGGTACGTCGACGAGACGGGAACCGTGCACCGGGACGGCAGCATGCGGCTGGCCACCGCCCGGGACGAACTCTCCCCGCTGGTCGACCTGAGGGTCAAGGACAATCCCGCGTACCTGTCGGTGGTGCTGCTCAGCATGGTCATCACTCGGCTGGGCACGATCACCGATGTACGGGCCGAGCAGGTGGAGCAGTTGTTCGCCTCGGACCTGGCCTTCCTGCAGGACTTCTACCGGCGGATCAACGCGGAGGGACACAGTCGCGCGGCGGTCACCTGCCCGCACTGCGCCTCGGGCTTCGAGGTGGACCTCGCCGGTGGTCGCCCGGGGGAATCGTGACGTACGCGGCCGACCGGCTCTACGAGGAGGTCGCGTACGTCGCCTACCACTTCCACTGGTCCCGGGACGAGATCCTCGACCTGCGTCACGACGAGCGACGGCGCTACGTCAAGGAGATCGCCGCCATCAACAACCGCGTCAACGAGGGGCGGTGACCGACGATGGGCCTACGAGACCTGCTCCGGCGGCGGGGGGAGCGAGCCCGATCCACCGCGGACCCGGTCCCGGCTCCGGCGCCCGGACCGACCCGGGGCACCGCCGATCCGGGCTGGCGGGACATGCCACCGATGACCGGTCTGGTCGGCGGCGCCGAGGTGTCGCTCAGCGACCCGGTCGGGTTCCGCAACCGGCTGGCCACCTGGCAGAACCCCGCCTTCCGGAGCCCACCGGCGCACCTGGTCAGCCCCGACGCGCCCAGCGGGTTGGCGCACGACCTGCTCCGTCCGCTCCCACCGGCACCGGCACCGGCGGCACCGGCCCGGTGGGTCCTACCGGTACTCCGCCGACCCGACCCTGGCCCACCCTCCCCGGCCCTCGCTGAACCGCCCGGGTCCGACACCCGTCCGGCAACCGAGGCCGCAGGTGCGCCGCCGACCCGTTCCGCCACGACGTCGCCCGCCGGGGCGACGCCGGTACGCCCTTCCCCGGCTCGTCGGACCGGTACGCCGTTGACGGTCGCCCGGGTCGCCGCCGCGCCTCGACGGCTTCCCAGTAGTCTGCCCGACCGCACCGGTCGGTCCACCCGGCCGTCGACCCCCGCCGCCCGGACCGGTGCGGATCCCGGCGGTTCCCCCGGCGACGTCGCCAGTTCCGGCGCCGCCGCGTCGGCGCCTTCCGGCAGGACGTCGCGGAGCACCCCGTCACCGGTTGCCCCGGCCTCCGCCGCCACGGATCCGTCCCCGCTCGGGCCCGGCGCGGCCACCCCGCCTCCGGTCGTCGCGGCGCCGACCGGGCGCGGCCCAGCGCCCGAGGCGCCGGCCGCGCTGGTGCCAGGGGTCCGCCGCACCGGCGCCTCGGCACCCCGACTCGGTCTCGGCGAACCCATCGTGTTGCCGGCACCCGACCCGGCCGCTCCGGCCACGGTGCTTCGGCCGGCTTCGCCCCGGTCCCTGCCCCGGTCGACGCGCCCGGAATCCGGTGCCGGAAGGGCCGGTGCGGACGACAGCACCGGGACTCCGCTGCAACGGGCGAGTGTGGACGCCCACCGCAGCCCTTCGGCACGGCGTACGGCTGGAGCAGCTGAGCCGGACCGAGGTCGACCTGCCGGCTCGTCCGGCGTGTCGGGGCGGAGCGGGACCGCGCCGGACGACCATCCCGGCACCTCTGTGGCACCCGCTGCTCCCACCGTCCCCGCCGACGGCCCGGTCCCGCTGGTCCGGCTCGGCCCGTCCGGCCCCGACGCTGCGACGCCGCGCCCCGGCCCGACCGTCGCCGGCCCGACCGCCGGGGCAGGCCCTTCCGGCTCCGGCGACGGACCGTCTCGGGGCGTCCCGGCGGGTCCGAGCGGTCCACCGGTCCACCGGCCGGTCCCGCCGTCCGGACCGCCCGTCGGCCTCGGGGCCCCGCTCGACCCGGAGGTCCGGCCCCGACTCGTGACCAGGTCCCGACCGCCGGCCGGGTCCGCCCCGACCGAGCTGCCCCGACCTTTAGCCAACCCGGCCACCCCTTCCGCCGCCGCGCCAGGCTCGTCCGGTCCGTCGACGCTGCGCTCGCCGCCGGAGACGCGCCCGGCCCGGAGTGACGGCGTGGCCCCGAGGGATGGCGCGGCCCGGAGTGGCGGCGTGGCCCGGAGTGACGGCGTGGCCCGGAGTGGCGGCCCGGCCCGGAGTGGCGGCGCGGCCCCGGCAGGGGTCGACGCTGCGGGCCGAGCGGCCCGGTCGGTGCAACGGTCCGGCGAACCGCATCCCCGGCTGCCGGTCGAACGGCCGCACCCCGAGGGGTCCGCCGGGCAACCCCGCACCCGGGTGCCGGCCCTCCGACCGCTGTCCCCGGCTCCGATCACCGCCCCGCCGCGTCCGGACATCACCCTGCCGCCTCCGCACAGCATCCCGCC
>NZ_JBNCLD010000027.1:22763-56977 GCF_049844505.1 Micromonospora sp. DT229
GGCGTCGGTCACCGCCCCGCCGCGTCCGGACCTTGCCCTGCCGCCTCCGCACAGCACCTCACCGGCGTCGGTCACCGCCCCGCCGCGTCCGGACCTTGCCCTGCCGCCTCCGCACAGCACCTCACCGGCGTCGGTCACCGTCCCGCCGACGGCGGACGCCGGGCCGACCGCGACGCGGGCAGGTCGAACGGCCCCGCCCCGGGGCGGGGCCGGGAGCGGATCGGCCGGCGGGCAACCGGACCTGGTTCCGTTGCTCGGCGGACGGCCCGGGCTGCCGATCCTGCGCCGGACCACCGCGATCCCGCCGGGACACCGCGCGGGTTCCGCGACGACGACGCCCGCCGGTCCGGCCGGACCGGCGGTGCCGATCCGCTGGAGCCGACCCCCCGGCAGCGGGTCGGACCCGTCGGCCGGCACCGCCACGACGACCGGCCGGACTCCGCCAACCAGCAGGGAGACACCCGCCATGATGGGTCCCGCAGCAGTTTCCTCCGGCGTCCAGACCCGGACCACCCCGGCCCTGCTCCCTCGGCCGACGCCCGCGCGACCACTCCGCCGGCACGTCGCCGGTCCGACGCGACCGGCGTCCGCCGTGCCCGTGCCGGTGCCTCCGCCGCCCGGTCCGGCCCTGGCTGCCGGGGCCCGGCCGGCGGCGGCCGGTGCCGTCGGGTCCGGAGTCGGCACAGGTCCTCGGAGTGCCGCCTCCTTCCGGACAGCCGACGCCGCGCTGCCGGTGCAGCGGGCCCCACGCGCCTCCACCGCCGGCAGCACGCCGACGCCGACGCCGACCCGGTCCGGACCGGTCGTCCAGAAGCGGTCGGCTACGGCCGCCCCACCGACCGCCGGCCGGGTGAGGACCACCGGAAGCACCGGTACGACGGCGGGTTCGGACCCCACGAGCGGTCGCCCGCGCGGCTCCTCGGGCCCGGGACGTGACGAGCGGGACAGCGCCGAACGGTTCCACCATCTGGACCGCCGGGCCCTGGACGAACTCGCCCACCGCCTCGTCGAACCGATCTCCCGGCTGCTGCGGGCCGAACTCCGGATGGGCCGGGAGCGGACCGGTCGATGGCTGGACGGTGCCCGATGACCGGTACCGATCCGGGCACCAGCGTCCACTTCCGACTCCGCATCGACGGAATCGACCTCGGCGACTGGAACTCGTGCGACGGGCTCGGCTGCGAGGTCGAGGTGGAGCAGCACCAGGAAGGCGGCAACAACGGCTTCGTCTGGCAACTGCCGTCCCGGGTGCGCTACACCAACGTCACCCTCACCCGGCCGCTGATTCCGGACACGGCCAAGGTGGCCCGCCTGCTCTCCACCCTGCCTCAGGGAGTCACCCGGGGCACCGCCCAGATCGCGGCACTGCGGCCCGACCGGGCACTGCTGGTGCAGTGGGGCCTGGCCGACGTCGTACTCGTGCGCTGGACCGGCCCGTCCTTCGGGCCCAGTCGCTCCGAGGCGGCGACGGAGAGCATCGAACTCGCGTACAACGGTTTCCTGGAGGTGGGCTAGGTGCCACGCCCAAGGCGCCGGACCGGCACGGCGGTGGCGTCATGACGAGACCGACCGGCAAGGTCTCCGCGTTCCTCCAGCGTTACCAGCCGCCACAGGGCGGCGGCAACCGGCCCGGCGGCCGGCTCGGCGGCCAGATCGTCTTCATGTTCAACCCGAACCAGTTGACCCTGACCAAGTCGGCGGCCTGGATCCCGCACGTGGTCCGCGGCGCGGAGCAGGTCGGGATTGCGGAGTTCAGCGGCTCGGAACCGCGCACCCTCTCCCTGACGGTGTTCCTCGACGTGACCGACACGCACGGCCGCACCGTGCAGCAACGGGTCGAGACCCTGCTGTCCTGCTGCACGCCGACCATGGCCAGCATCGCGGCCAAGGCGCCTTCGCCACCGTGGGTGAAGTTCACCTGGGGCCAGTTCCAGACCGTCTCGTTCTATTCGTACGTCAGCCAGGTCACCGCGACGTACACCCTGTTCAACAGCTCCGGTACCCCGCTGCGGGCGACCTGCGACCTGACCCTGACCGAGATCAGCGGCAGCAAGCCCGGTCAGAACCCCACCTCCGGCGGTCGCTCCGCCCGACGAATGCACCGGGTGGTCGACGGCGACTCGCTGCCGCTGCTCGCCCACCGGGAGTACGGCGACCCGACGGTGTGGCGGGTCATCGCGGAGGCGAACGACCTCGACGATCCGACCCGGCTCCGCCCCGGCACCGAGCTGCTGCTGCCCGCCGCCGACGAGTTCCCGCCCGTGCCGTCCCGCGACCTCGGCCCCCCGGTCGGGACGGTCGCCCCCACTGGCGAAGGTAGGTAGATCGCGTGTCCGAGGGGAACCTCACCAATCTGCTCAAGGTCGGCCTGCCGGTGGACGAGCTTCCCGATCCGTGGACGGACGAGTTGGTGTACGGCTCCGTCGACGACGGCGGCGGCGTACCGGCGGTGGCGACCCTGCGCTACCGGGACCCGGGATCCCTGCTGCTGGAGAAGACCGGGATCGAGATCGGCCGCAAGCTGACCGTGGCGGTGCGTGCCGGGGACGGTACCGGCGAGACGGCGCTGTTCACCGGAGAGGTGGTGACCGTCGAGACGGAGTTCGACGGCACCGGCACCTACACCACCGTCCGGGCCATGGATTTGTCGCACCGGCTCATGCGCGGTCGACGGGTCGCCAGCTACCGCAACCAGAAGGCTTCCGACCTAGCCAGAGACCTCGCCCGGTCCGCCGGTCTGCCGATCGGCCGGATAGATCCCACCACCGTCGTCTACGAGGTGGTGTCGCAACCGAACGTCAGCGACTGGGAGTTCCTCACCATGCTGGCGGCCGACAACGATGCCGAGGTGGCGGTGGTCGACGGCGAGTTCGAGTTCCGTCGACCCGTCCGCGCCGCCTCCGCCCCGGGCCCGCAGACGACCGCCGAGCGCAGTGACTTCGTTGCCGAGGTGGACGGGAACGTGCTCAACATGCGCGCCACCGTCACCTCGGTCGGCCAGTTCACCGATGTGGAGGTGCGGGGCTGGGATCGCCGGACCCGCGAGCCGGTGATCGGGCGCAGCCCGGTACGCGACAGCGACGAGCTGGCCATCCCGGTGACCGCCGGGGAGGTGGCGGCCCGGTTCGGTACGGCGGAGATGCTGGTCGCCGACGTCCCGTACGAAACCATGGCCGAGGTCGGTACGGTGTCCCGCGCCCTGGCCGCCCGGGTGGCGGCCGGCCTCGCCGAACTCGAGGTGACCGTCCGGGGCAACCCGCGGCTGCGGGCCGGCGTGCCGTTCGCGCTGACCGGGGTGGGGCAGCCGTTCGCCGGCAAGTACACCGTGACCACCAGCCGGCACGTGTTCGGTCCGGCGCGGTTCTACCAGACCTGGCTGACGGTCAGCGGCGGCCGGGACCGGTCGCTGTCCGGGCTGTCCGGCGGCGACCTGTCCCCGGCCCGGTCGGCCCGGATGCCGGGACTGGCCATCGGCGTGGTCACCGACGTCAACGCCGCGATGGACCGCAACCATCCGGAACGCCGGGACCGGGGCTGGGTCAAGCTGCGGTTCCCATGGCTGGACGACAAGTACGAGACTGACTGGGTTCGCACGGTGCAACTCGGCGGGTTCGGCGGCGGCGGGGTCTGCTGCCCCGAGGTCGGCGACGAGGTGCTGGTCGGATTCGAGCAGGGACTGCTCGACCGACCGTACGTGGTCGGTGGGCTCTACAACGGCCTCGACCAGCCGTCGCCGCACGACGTACCGCTGGTCGATCCGACGAGCGGGGCGGTGAACCGGCTCTCGTTCGCCTCCCGCCAGGGCCGGGCCGCCGGCCGCCGGAGCACCGGCAACTGGGTGGAGCTGCTCGACGGGCCCACCGTCAACACCCCGCAGGGGGTGCGGTTGCGCACCAACAGCGGCACCGACAACCTGCTGCTGCACCTGGACCGGGCCGGTACGTCGGTGGTGGTCCGGTCCGACGGCAGCGTGGCGATCGAGGCCAAGACCGAGGTCACCGTCGCGGGGACCCGGGGTGTGTCGGTCGAGTCGGGCGGACCGGTCTCGGTCAAGGGCCGGGGCGTGTCGGTGGACGCCGGAGCCGGCGAACTGAAACTCACCGGGGCCAGCGTCGCCGTCAGCGGCCGGGTCGTACGGATCAACTGAGATCACAGCCCCAAGAGCAAGGAGAGACGCGATGCCACCAGCAGCCCGGATCGGGGACAGGGTCGGCCACGGGGTGCCCACCGGTACCGTCGGACCGCCCGGCGCCGGCGCGCCGGTGCCGACCGTCGGACCCACGCTCGGCGTCTCCAGCGTGCTGATCGGCGGCCTGCCGGCCGCGGTGGTCGGCACGCTCTGCACGTGTCCGACCCCGCCGCCACACCTGGCCCTCGGCCCGGGCAACGTCGTGCTGCCCGGCCCGCCGTCGGTACGCGGACAGGTGCTGATCGGCGGCTTCCCCGCCGCCCGGATGGGCGACCGGACCACCTGCTCGGCGACGATCCTGACCGGCGCCGGCAGCGTTCTCATCGGAGGCTGAGCGAGGTGGCGGAGCAGTTCATCGGCGCCGGTTGGGCGTTCCCGCTCCGGTTGGACGCCGGCGGCGGCATCGCCCTGGTCAACCGGGAGCGGGAGATCATCGAGGCGATCCGGCTGATCCTCGGCACCGCCCCCGGCGAGCGGCCGATGCGTCCCGAGTTCGGCTGCGGGGTACACGACTACGTCTTCGCTCCGGCGGACGAGAACACCGCCGGGCAGATCGCCTTCGAGGTGCGGGCCGCGCTGGACCGCTGGGAGCCCCGGATCGAGGTCACCGACGTGCTCGTGGGCTTCGACGAGGTGCAGGTAGGCACCCTCTACATCGACATCCGGTACCTGGTCCGGGGCACCAACGATCCACGCAACCTGGTTTTCCCGTTCTACGTGATCCCGTCGCACGACGGGCCCGAGACGGAGGCGAGGAACTGATGGCCCTGCCCGCGCCGAACCTCGACGACCGCCGCTTCCAACACCTGGTCGACGACGCCAAGCGATTCATCCAGCAGCGCTGTCCGGAGTGGACGGACCACAACGTCTCCGACCCGGGCGTCACGCTGATCGAGGCGTTCGCCCAGATGACCGACGAGCTGCTGTACCGGTTGAACCGGGTGCCGGAGAAGAACTACCTCGCCTTCCTCGATCTGATCGGCGTCCGGCTCTTCCCGCCGACCGCCGCCCGGGCCGACCTGACGTTCTGGCTCGCCGCCCCGCAGGCCGAGGCGGTGCTGCTGCGGGCCGGCACCGAGGCCAGCACGGTCCGTACCGAGACGGAGGAGGCCATCGTCTTCGCCACCGCCGCCGACCTGGCGATCGTGCCGTGCGAGCTGGTCCACCTGCGCGTCCACCCCGCGGACGGGCCGGCGGCCGACCGTACCGACCAGGTGTGGGACGGCCGGGACGTCTCCTGCTTCGCCAGCCCGCCCGCGGTCGGCGACGCCCTGCTGCTCGGTCTGGATTCGGCGGTCCCGTCCTGCGCGGTGGTACTGCGCCTGGAGAGCCGCGTCCAGGGCATCGGTGTCGACCCCCGGCAGCCGCCGCTGCGCTGGGAGGCGTGGGACGGTGCCGGCTGGGTGGAGTGCGACGTGGACAGCGACTCCACCGGCGGACTCAACCGGCCCGGCGACGTGGTACTGCACGTGCCGGCCGGACACACCACCTCCACCGTCGGCGGCCAGCGGGCCGGCTGGCTGCGGTGCCGGCTGGTGGCAGCCGAGCCCGGCCAGCCGTTCTACTCGGCGTCGCCGACGATCCGGGCCGCGTCGGCTTTCACCATCGGCGGCACGGTCGCCGCGGTGCACGCCGAGACCGTGGTCGGCGAGTCCCTCGGCGAGTCCGAGGGGGTGCCGGGGCAACGCTTCCGGGTGCTCCGTCCGCCGGTGATCCCGGACGACGAGCCGTTCGTGGTCGAGGTCTCCGACGGCGCCGGCTGGCAGGAGTGGGTCGAGGTGGACGCGTTCGGCGGCACCGGTCCGGACGAGCGGTGCGTGACGGTGGACCGGACCACCGGCGAGGTGGCGTTCGGCCCGGCCGTCCGCGAACCCGACGGAACGCTCCGCCGGTACGGCGCGGTTCCGCGCAACGGCGCCCGGTTGCGGGTCCGCCGGTACCGCACCGGCGGCGGGCGACGCGGGAACGTGGCCCGAGGCGCGATCTCGATGCTGCGCAGCTCGGTGCCGTACGTGAGCCGGGTGGAGAACCGGGAGGGCGCCGCCGGCGGGGTGGACGGCGAGTCGGTACAGAGCGCCCGACAGCGGGGTCCGGTGCAGCTGCGGGCCCAGGACCGGGCGGTCACCGCGCGCGACTACGAGCTGATCGCCGGACAGGCGCTGCCGGCCGCGGCCCGGATCCGCTGCCTGGCCGCCGGGGACGGCGCCGAAGCCGGCGGGGTACGCGTCCTCGTCGTGCCCGAGGCGGTCGCGGACGCGGGTGAGCGACTGCGCTTCGAGCAGTTGATCCCGCCCGACGACATGCTGGCGACCGTCGCCGAGCATCTGGACGCCCGCCGACCCATCGGGGTACGCCTTGCCGTGGAGCCACCGTTCTATCAGGGCGTCACCGTGGCGGCCCGGTTGACCGCCCGGCCCGGGACGGCCGCCGAGCGGCTCCGGACCGCCGCGCTCGACGCGCTCTACGGCTACCTCAACCCGCTGCGTGGCGGGCCGGACGGGTCGGGCTGGCCGTTCGGCCGGCCGGTGCAGTCCGGCGAACTCTTCGGAGTGCTCCAGCATCTGCCCGGCGTCGCGTTGGTGGAGGAGGTGCTGCTCTTCACCGCCGACCCGGTCACCGGCCGGCGTGGTACGGCGACGTCCCGGGTGGCACTCGACCGGCATGCGTTGGTCTTCTCCTACGAGCACCAGGTCCGGGTGGAGGAACACTGAGACCGGCCCCGGCCGGAGAGAGGAGCGTGGCGATGCGTGGCGCGGTGCCGGGCCTCGGCACACCACATCCGTTCGGCAGCCGGCTGCCGACGATCTACGGCACCGACGAGCTGGCCGGACGGCTGCTCGCCGCCTTCGACGAGGTGCTGGCCCCGGTGCACTCGACGCTGGACAACCTCGCCGCCTACCTGGATCCCCAGCTGGCCCCGGCCGACTTCGTCGACTGGCTCGCCGGCTGGGTGGCGGCCGAGACGGCGCCGGGGTGGACGCTGCCGCAGCGTCGCGAGGCGGTCGACAGCGCGGTGGCGCTGCACCGGGTACGCGGCACGGCTCGGGGCCTGGCCGAGCAGGTACGGACGGTCTTCGGGGTGCGACCGGAGGTGACCGAGAACGGCGGTACTGTCTGGTCGTCGACCCCGGGCGGTCCGTTGCCGGGTACGGCGGTGTCCGCCCTGACGGTGACCGTGCGGGTGTCCGACCCCGACCTGGTTCCGCTGGCCCGGCTGCGGGCTCTGGTGGAGGCCAACCGACCCGCGCACGTACCGTGCGACGTCCGGGTGATCATCGAGGACGGCCGGGTGGCTGGGGGTGACGACGATGGAACGCTGTGACCGGTGCGCCCCGGCCGAACCCGGCGGCGCGTTCTGCGCGGTCTGCGGATCATTCCTGGAATGGGAACAGGCGGGGGATGCGCCGCCTC
Source organism: Micromonospora sp. DT229 (assembly GCF_049844505.1). NCBI lineage: Bacteria > Bacillati > Actinomycetota > Actinomycetes > Micromonosporales > Micromonosporaceae > Micromonospora > Micromonospora sp. DT229. The sequence goes on from NZ_JBNCLD010000027.1 coordinate 30,364, forward strand.
CGACGGCAGAAGCGGGAATCACGGCGGAAGCGGGAACCACGGCGGAAGCGGGAAGCACGGCGGAGACCGGGACCGCGCCGGACCGTCTGGCAGGCTCGGCCGTAGAGGCGGTCCAGCCTGCCCGGCCGCAGACCCGCCGACCCGTGGTGCGACAACGTCCGCCCGAGCCGGACGAGGGTTTCGGCGATGTCGTCTGCCCGGCCTGCGCGACCGGCAATGCACGGGACCGGAGGTTCTGCCGGCGGTGCGGCGCGGCCCTCGACACCGTCCGGCCCGGACCGGCGGCCCCGGTCTCCTGGTGGCGTCGGCTCTACCGGGCCCTGATCCGTAGGGCGCGGTGGCTGGTCCGGCCCCGCTCGGGCGGCTGGGGTGTGGTCCACCGGATCGGCACCCTGCTGCTCGCCGCCGCCCTGCTCGCCGGTCTCGGCTACGGCGTGGTCCGGCTCGGCGCCCGGTCCAGCGACGCCGTACGTGACCGGCTCGCCGATCCGGAGCCGGTGAGTCCGGTGTCGGTGCACGCGTCGAGCCAGGCGCGGAGCCACCCCGCGGAGTTGGTCGTGGACGGACTCAGCAACAGCTACTGGGCACCGGCGGGAAACGGCCCGGGGAGCGGCGAGTACGTGGAACTGACCTTCGGCACTCCGTTCCGGCTGCTCGACCTGATCGTCCATTCCGGTGTGTCGGCCCAGCGCGACGTGTTCCTGCGACAGGCCCGACCGGCGGAGCTGGAACTGACCGTCTTCACCGGTCAGGGCGGGTCGGAAACCACCACGTTGCGGCTTGCCGACCAGGCCGGTCCGCAGACCTTCCGCCAGGTCTTCCCTGACGTGGTGCGGATCCGGTTGACCGTCCGCCAGAGCTACGGCGCTGCCGCCGACCGTCGTACGGCGATCGCCGAGGTGGAGATCTTCCGCCGACCCTCCTGACGACGCGGGCCGCTCTCACGCGGCCCAGGCCGGTCCGGACACCCCGAGGGTCCGCAACACCCGGCCGTACGCGCTGCGGGTCCGCGCGGCCGCCGCCGCATCGCCGGCACGCTGGTGCGCCTCGGCCAGTACCCGCCAGGCGTCGTCACGGAATCCGTCGATCTCCAGTCCGCGCCGTGCCGCCGCGACCGCCGTCGCGAGGTGCCCCGCCTCCAGTTCGAGCGCGGCGAGCCTCGCCGCCGACTCCGCCGCCGACGTGCGGTAACGGTCGCGTTCGGCCACCACCCACTCGGCCGGACCATCCTCCGGCAGCAGGTCGCCCGCGTACTGGGCGAGGGCCTCCCGCAGGGCAGCCGCCTCGGCGGACCGCTGCCCCGTACCGACGGTCCGGCGCCAGGCCGCGACCCCCTCCTCGAAGGAGCGCACGTCGCAGAGCGCTGCGTGTGGCAGCGCCAGCCAGTAGGACTCGCCGTCACGCCGGACGAACGTGGACTCACCGCGCCGCACGCCGGGTTCGAGGAACGCCCGAAGCGTGGAGACGCCGACGTGCAGACTGCGGATGCCGGACCGGACCGGTAGCTCCGGCCAGAGCGCGGACAGGATGATCTCGCGGTGCACCGGCCTCCCGCTGTGGGCGGCCAGAAAGCGCAGCAGAGCCCGGGCCTTTGGCCGCACCCTCGTCCAGTCCAACTGCCGTCCGGGGATCGTCAACTGGAACCCGCCGAAACAGCGCACCACGAGCGACGGACCGGCGTACCCGGACAGCGGCCCGACCTCCGGTGTGGGTCGTTCGGCCACCCGGCTCCGGATCGTCTGGTGGATTGAATACCCCATCCTCGGAATCCTCCGTCCTGGCGTCGGTCGCTCTCGCGTAGACCCAGCCTGGCTCAGCGGACCGCCACGGACATCGGCTAGTTGACGTGAGCCGCTACAGGCCCCGGCGATAGCCGGATCCCGACCGCGATCACGCCCGCTGCCGGTCACCTCCAGCCACTCGGGCCAGTCGTGGAGCCGGCGTCGGCGACCTGACCGGTACCTGCCGGCAGAGTGCCCTGGCCTTAGGAGACCGGCCGGACCGCACGGTCCGGCGCGCCAACTCCACGTCAGATGACGGATGTCCCCGGCGGAGCCGTGCGCCGTGGCCCCCGACCGGCCGGTGGGGTGGGGGCGTCCGGCTCCAGGACCGGAGGCGGCCTGCGGTGCAACGCCTCACGGGCGATCTCCACCCGACTCCGTACGCCGAGCTTGCCCAGCACATGCGAGATGTGGGTCTGCACGGTACGCCGGGAGAGATACAGCTTTCGGGCGATGTCTGGCGTGGACCTTCCTTCGGCGACCAGGGCGGCCACCCGGGTCTCGGTCGGGGTGAGTGCCTCCCAGCCGCGCTGGGCGCGGGCCGGCCGGGGGCCACGGACACCCCGACGGACGCCGGCGCGCCGTAGTCGTCCCTCGGCCCGACGGATGTCCCAGAGCGCACCGAGGGCGTCGTACCGATCGACCGCCTCACCCAGCAGCGTCCTCGCCTCCGCCTGCTGGCCGCCCTCGGCGAGCACCGCGGCCAGGTCCTCCAGCGTCCCGGTCAACTCCACCGGTGAACCGACCGACCGGTAGTACGCGACCGCGTCGCGCAGCGGCGCCGGATCCGCGTCGAGCAGGCCCTGACACCGGCGCACCGCCGCAGCGGCCCGACCCGACGGGGACTCCGCCGCAGCCTCCGCCTGGCAGGCCTGCAACGCCGCCCGCGCCGCCGGCCGGTCGCCCACCGCCATCCCGAGTCGCACCAGCTCGGGCATCCACTGGTGGAGCAGGGTCATTTCGCCGGGTGCGCGTTCCAGGAGTGCCGACAGCAGCGACAGCGCCCGCGCCGGTTCCCCCTCCTGCTCGGCGGCGAGCGCGCGGGCAGCGAGCAGGAAGTCACGGTTTTCCCGATCGGCGACGGTCCGGACGGGCAGCGCGAGACCCGCCCGGAGGTGCTCGGCCGCAGTGCCGTTGTCGCCACGACGCCCGGCGATGAACGCGGCGACACCGTGCCAGAGCAACGCCGGTCCTCGCTCACGGAGCCCGGAGTAGGTGATGCCGGTGCTGTCGCGGTCGATGGTGTCGAGTTCGGCCAGGGCGTCGTCCCACCGACCGAGCCAGTACAGCAACACGGCTGCGGTGAGCGGCGAGACGCCCTGACCGGATCCGGCGGCCCGCTGGCTGAGGTCGCGGGCGCGGCGCAGCGTCGCCTCCGCGTCCGGCCACCGGTCGAGGTTCTGCAGGCTGAAGATCCGGCCGTCGAAGGCGAAGGTGCGCAGGTCGGTGTGCTCCGGTGCGTCGCCCAGCACCATCAGCGCCCGGTCGACGTAGCCGAGGGCGGCGTCGTGGTCACGCCGGATCGAGTGCGTCAGCCACAGGTCGGTCAACGCGTAGGCGATGGCGAACGCGTCCCCGGCCTCCTCTCCCACCCGCAGCGCCTGACGTGCGGTGCCGTCGGCGGTGTCCAACTCGCCGGTGCTGGCCCGCTCGAACATCGACAGTGAGGCCAGCAGGCGGGCCCGCCAGACCGCCGGCACGTCCGGGCGGCCGAGCGCGCTTCGGACGACGTCCACGGCCTCTGTGTTGCGGCCCTGGTGGAACAGCGTGCGGGCCAGTATCGAGGACATCTCGACCTGGTGTTCCGGCTGGGTCGCCAGGGCGAGCGCCTGCCGGGCCCGGTCGGCGGCCTCCGGATGGCGTCCGACGCCGAGCAGTACCCGGGCGAGTTCGACAGTCAGGGCGACCCGGTCGGTCCGGTCGAGTTGGCTCGCCTCCAGTTCCCGCTGCAGGAGTTCCATCGCGATGTCCGGGGCCCTCGCGGCCAGTGCCGGCGCCGCCTCGACCAGCCAGGTACGTGTCCACCCGTCTCCCGGCCGACCGGCCGCCAGTAGTTGTTGGGCCACCCGCAGCGGTTCGGCGCCTGCGGACACCAGGGCCTTCGCCGCCTCGCAGTGCAGCGCCGCCCGCAGCGCGGCCGGCACACTGTCGTAGAGGGCCTGACGGATCAACGGATGCCGGAAGGCGAGCTGGTCGCCGACGCCGACGACGATGCCGGCGGCGACCGCGTCCTGCAGGCCCTCTGCCAGGTCGCTGGCCGTACGGCGCAGCAGCGCGGCAAGGTCGGTGACCGCGAACTCACCGCCGAGCAGGGACGCGGTGCGCAGCATCTGGGCGGTCGACACCGACACCACACTGAGCCGGTCGCTCAGCGCGGCCGTGAAGGAGGCCGGAACCCGTTTGAACGCGTCGTCGGAGAGTTCGCCGTCGGCCAGCGCGGCGCCGACCGGCTGCTCCCGAGCCAGTGCGTCGAGCAGTTCACGCAGGTACAGCGGATTACCCATGGCCCGCCCGAGCAGGCGGTTGAGCGCGGGTTTCGGCGGCGCCCCGAGCATTCCGGTGACCAGCGTACGGACGTCGTCCGCGTCGAGCGCGCCGACCGGAAGCAGGGTGCCGCCCCGGCGTAGCGTCGCCGCCCGCAACGTCTGCACGTCCTGACGGGCCGGCACCGGACGGGTAGCGCTGACCAGCAGGAGCGGAAGTTCCTCGGCGGCGAGGGCCAGCCGGTGCCACAGCATCAGCGACGCCTCGTCCGCCCATTGCAGATCGTCGAGGACCAGCACGGTGGGCGTGTCGGTGGAGAGCTCGTCGACCAGTGACACGAGCATCTCTGTGGCGGTGTAGACGACGTCGTCCGCGGCGAACAGCCCTGGTCGATGGTCCTGCAGGAACTCGGCGATCCGCGCCCGGCGGGGGTCCGGCGAGCGCGGTCGCACCTGGAGGCAGTCCAGCATCACCCGCAGCGGAAAGCGGTGGGACAACTGGTCTGCGGTGCCCCACAACAGCTCGCTGGGCCGAAGTCCGCCGCTGGTGAGGCCGGTGGCCACCAGGGTGGACTTGCCGATGCCGGCCTCACCCTCCACCCAGAGCACCGACCCCCGGCCCTGACGGTTGGCCTCGACGGCCGTGCGCAGTGCCGCCAGTTCCTTCTCCCGGCCGGCCCAGACGGTGGGCAGCTCAACTGGGAACATGACGGCGACACGCGTCCGAAATGGGAAAAGGGGCGACCATCACGGGCATATGCTAGCCGATGGCTTCGGACCATCCATCAACGGCTACTGATGTAAAAATGTAACAAGTAATAATTCCGGGCTCGACCACTTTCTAAGCCCGATCACAGGATTCACCGGTGCTCAAGCGTTGTGTGCTGTGCTGTCGGCGTGGCGGCCAGGCGGCTTGGACGACGCGGCGGGTGGGTGAGCTGATCACCAGGGGCTGGGTGCGTAGTCCTTGAGGAAGCAGCCGTACAGGTCTTCGCCCTGTTCGCCTCGAACGATCGGGTCGTAGACCCGGGCCGCGCCGTCGACCAGGTCCAGCGGGGCGTGGAAGCCGGCGTCCGCGAGCCGCATCTTCGTCGGGTGGGGCCGTTCGTCGGTGATCCATCCGGTATCGACGCTGGTCATGAGGATGCCGTCGGTCAGCATCTCCTGGGCACTGGTGCGGGTCAGCATGTTCAACGCAGCCTTGGCCATGTTGGTGTGCGGGTGTCCCGGCCCCTTGTAGCCGCGGGCGAACTGGCCCTCCATCGCCGACACGTTCACCACGTACTTGCGGCGGGCGGTCGCTGCGGCCATCGCCGGTCGCAGCCGGCTGACCAGCACGAATGGCGCGGTCACGTTGCACAGCTGCACTTCGAGCAACTCGACCGGGTCCACCTCGTGCACCCGCTGCACCCAACTGTTGACCGGAGCGAGGTCCGGCACCAGGCCGCCGGCGTCGATGGCGGTGGCTGCCGCGATCCGTTCCAGGGACGCGGAGCCGCTGGTCAGCGCGAGCGCGGTCAGCGCCTGCGGGGTGATCGCCGCCTGCGGACCAGCGGTCAGACTGCCGGCCGCTCCGCTGTGACCGGCCGGTTTGGCGAAAGTGATCATCTCCGGCAGTGGGCCGTCCGGCAGGGCGGCGGCCTCTGCGGCGACGAGGTGCGCGTACGCCTCGGGGGAGCGGCGGACGGTCTGCGCCGCGTTGTTGATCAGAATGTCGAGCGGTCCCTGGTCACTGACCGAGTCGGCGAGGGCGATCACCTGGGCCGGGTCGCGCAGGTCGATCCCGACGACCCGGAGGCGGTGCAGCCAATCCGCGCTGTCGGGCATCGCGGCGAATCGGCGGACCGCGTCGTGCGGAAACCGGGTGGTCACCGTGGTGTGCGCGCCGTCGCGGAGCAGCCGCAGCGCGATGTACATGCCGATCTTCGCTCGGCCGCCGGTGAGCAGCGCACGCCGGCCGGTCAGGTCGGTGCGCGCGTTGCGGCGCTCCCGGTTGAGCGCGGCGCAGGGCGGGCAGAGTTGGTGATAGAAGGCGTCCACCTCGCGGTAGCGCTGCTTGCAGATGTAGCAGCCACGCGGGTTGTGCAGGACACCGGCCGTGGCGCCGGGGGTGGGGGAGGCTAGCGGGATGCCCTGCGTCTCGTCGTCGATCCGCCCCGGAGCGCCGGTGGCAGTGGCGGCCGTCACCGCCTGGTCGGCCGCGAGGATGGCGTCCCGCCGTTCCGTGCGGCGCCGTTGCTTGATCATTTTGTAGAGCTTCGCGGTGGCTCGTTGCACCCGCACCACGTCGGGATGATCCGGAGGCAGCTCCTCCAACGCCTCAAAGACGCTGAGACAGGTCTCCAGCTGACTGCGGTCAATGCCGCTGTGCCCGTTTTCGGTAGTGATGTCTGCCGTCATGCTGTCGCTGTCTCATCCGTTCCTGCGCCGGAACTACCCGGCCCACCCCAAGTCCGACCAGGAACTGTACGCAACGCTTCGCCTTCGACGCATGCCGCGTCGGCTCAGCAGCCCGGAGGACCGCCGGAGCAATGCTTGATCAAGCGCGACGCGGTCGGGCATGTTGGGGACCGTGAGCGACGGGTACATCCGCTTGATCCCGACCGACCGGCAGTGGCAGCCCACGCCCGAGTGCGCCGCGGCAGCCACAGCGTACGTAGTTCGGCTCTTCTCCGGCCCCGAGGACGACGTCGAGCAAGTCGAGTACGAGTTCTACGACCAGGTCACCCTGATCAACGCCGGTGGGAACACCACCCGGATCTCCTGCTCGAACTGCGATGGCGACCTCGACGTGGAATGGTTCCACGACCTGATCGAGGAGAACGGTGAAAGTCTCGCCGGCACGGAGGTCTCGGTGCCCTGCTGCGGCGTGCACGTCTGCCTGGACTCGCTACGCTACGACTGGCCGGTCGGGTTCGCCCGATTCGAGGTGAGCGCCATGAATCCGACGCGTGCCCAGTACGAACTCGACGCCGAGGAACTCGCCGACGTCGCCGCACTTCTCGGTCACCCTGTCGCCCAGATCATCGCTCATTACTGACGCAGGGGCGCCGCACACCATCCGATCCATGCCTGACCCCGCGCGTCGACGGAGTAAGAACGGACGTCGGCATACCTAGGGGTGCAGGAGCAGTTCGGCCATCTCCTGCACCCGGGCCACCGTGATGCCGGTGCGCTGTTCCACGGCCAGTGGATGATCAGTGGGTTCGAGCACCACGTGCGGCCGGGTGCCGACCGGCTCGGTGTGCACCTCAGTCTTGAGATTCAGCGTCTGCACCGGGTAGACCGGAAGTTCGGTGGACAACCAGCCGAAGTACGCCGGCTCCTGCTCTCGGCCTGGCGTCGTCCACAAGTCCATGGTGCGACTGAAGTTGTCCCTGCTCAGCGACACCCAGACACCCCAGTCGAAGTCCTGGTCGGCGTCGAGGACGGGAATGACCAGCCGCGCCCGGACGAAGTAGTGCCGCGCGTCGATGACGCATGTCTCGTCCTCCAGAACGCTGCGCTCGTCGCCGTCGAACTCGTCACGCCAGTACGCCGGTGCCGACGCACCGTAGGAGAAGGCGAGCCCGTCATGGCGCTGTCCGCAGCCCCGGCACACAAATCCATGGTCGATCACGGCATGACGGTACCGCCGCCCTCGACAGCCGATCGCCAGCCATCCACCCGGCAATCCTCAATCATTGCGCGTACGCAGAAAGTCCTGGAGCCTGCTGTGCCGGAACTCGTACACCGGCCCGGTCTGGCGCAGCACTTTCCGTCGATGAGCGTCGGCAAGGAAGCGCATCAGCCGCCAGGGCAGCGCCCCGATCAATGCCAGCCGCGTGTGGGTCAGCCAGAACCAGCCCCACGCGGTAAAAGTCAGGGTGTAGCCGAGCCATGCCACGGCCCCGACCGCAATACCGATCACGACGGCGACGACGTTCACCGCCTGTTCCATTGGTCTCTGACTCAGATCGACCCCGAGGTACATTCCCGCTACCCCGCCCACCACCAGGTGCGGCGGCAACGCCAGCAGCGCTGCGAACCGATCCTGCCGTAGGACCGAAATCGGGCTGGCCGTCCGTTCGACGGGCGCCGGAGCGCTGAGCCAGCGGTACAGAGCCGCCAACAGCACGGCGCTGACCGCACCGGCTCCGGCCAGACCGAAGTATGCGACGAGGATGATCCCGGCGTCCCAGGAGCCGTAGGCGAAGAAGACCCCGACAGCAGCCAAGGTGCCGTAACCGAGACCAAGCCACAACCTGTCAAGAACCTCCGGCTGATGCAGGAACGGGCCGTCCCCCGGCCCGCGCTTGGCGAACGTCCATGCCAGCCGACGCGGTTGTGGCGCTGTTACGCGGCGACGACCCACTCCGTCACGCTCCACAACCAGGCTGGTCGATACGTAAGCCATGCCGAGAAGGGAGAACGCAGCCACCACGATGATCCTGCGCCACCCCGCATCAGGCGGGAGCGTCACCATCGAGCCGATCCAGCCCCCGAACAGTCCTCCTGAAATGGCCAACAGGCACCCTGGTTGAAGCACAGACACCGCCGAGTGGAGTTTCCACCACACGAACTCGCGGCCGTCTCCCATCAGGTCGGCCAGGGTGGCCAGGTACTGACGGGCGCGGTCGCTACCCGGGCCGTACACGCGCAGCAGGAACGCGTCGAGCAGGTGCCGCTCGACGCCGTCCCGGTCGGGGAAGCCCAGCAGTTCGGCGGGGTCGGCGCCGGCCGGCGAGTAGACAGCGTGTGCCATGTTCGCCATCAACGGGGTGGACAACGCGGCGGCCAGCGAACCGTTCGGCTTCGCCCGAATGTGGTCGAGAACGGCCCGCCAGTGCCGATCCCCACGGGGACGTCTGCGATTGAGATAACGCTCCAGTTCGGCCTGACCGACAGGTTCGAGGCACCACACGGACGCGTCGGCGACCAGGAGCGCCTCCGCTGCGACCAGGGTGTCGTACTCCTGCTTGCGGCAGGTCAGCACCAGTGGGCGGTCGTTCACCGCGGTAGCGCTGATCTTCTCCAGGGCGTACGCCCGCAGTTGTGGGGTTATCTCGTCGAGCCCGTCGAGGATCGGCATGACCTGCCCGCGCTCCAACAGGTCGCGGGCGCTGGTGCTGCTGAGGAAGGGATAGTTCTCGGCCAGTCGGCGAGCCAGCCAGGAGTCCAGTTCCTCGGCGCTGGGATCCCATCCCGCAAGGCCCATGAGAACCGGCACCGGACCGTCCCGCGGCTCCCTGGCGAGTTCGAGGACCAACCTGACCGCGACGACGGTCTTGCCGGCGCCGGCGGATCCGAGCAGCACGAGGCGTCGATGGGGCAGCAGCCAGAAGGCCTCGGCAAGGGTTCTGCGTGGAGGTCGGATCTGGTCGGACTTCCGACGGCCGGACGTACGTGTGGTGTCGTGGGCCGTCAGGGGCTTCCAGGTGACCTCCAGCCGATCGTCGAGATCCAGGCGCCTGGCCTCTGCCGACCATTGCTTGGTCACCGCGCCGGCCAACAGGTCGAGAACCTCGGCCCGTGAGGTGCGAGTTCTGCTCGATGACCAGATTGCTACGAGTAGAGCCGGCGGAGCCAGTACGAGCGCGACTATGTTGGCGTACCCGGCCAGGCGTGCCACCTCGTCATCATCGCCGCTGGCAAACGCCTTCAGCAGTAGCCCGACTGCATAGAGCATGATCGCTATGGACAGCGGAACCAGGGTGAGGCTTCTGAGTCGTCGCCATCTGGCAGGTCCCCAGTCCATGACGGGCATCATGCCACCGCCGCGCTCCACTCCCGGTGCCCTGCAAGGGCGGATCAGTCTGCCCTTGCGCCGAATATAGCTATAGCGGCGTTTCGCGGAACTTCATGGCATCCGCGAGACCGTATCGGTCTTGTTCATCTTGTCCGCACGCTCCTGGTAGAAGTGCGATATGCCCCCACGAGGTGCTACCTCACTCGCGCACGAGTGCAGATTCCGACCGTGATGAGCACCCCCGCCGAGGTCGACCGTCTGCTCACCGCCGCCGACGAGATGACCGCGCGAGTCGGTCTCGGCCCGGACACCCGTACGGCCGTCGAGCGGGCCGTTGCCGCGGCCCGTCGTCTCGGCGATCCGGGGCGTCTGCTGCACCTGGACCCCGCCCGCGTAACTCCCAGACGGCCGAGCTGGCCGCGCGCTGCGCCACGGGAAGGCGTAGCAGGGCTGCCCGCATGGTCAACCGCAGGTCGGCATGACCGCTGTCGTGGTTGTCCGCGCTCGACCGGTGAGCCGACCAGCGTCTCCCGTAGCCGTCCACGGCGTCGCCACCAGCTGACCCGTTCGCGGTACATCACCGCGCGCACGTACCCCTCGGGGTCTCGTGCCGGATCGTCGGCCATTTGGCGTACGTCTTGGCCAACGCCGACTGCACCAGATCCTCGGCGGCATGCTGGTCCCCGGTGAGCAGGTAGGCCGCCCTGATCAGGGCGTCGGTCCGGTCCTGCGGAACTCGCCGAACCTGGCTCTCGCCTCGTCGTCCAACCTGTGCTCCGTCCGGTACGCCTCATTCACCACCACAGACGCGCGGGACCTCGCCCACTATCCAGCAGATGCCGCCAATCCTGGATGGCGGTTGGTGTCGACGTGGTTCAGGACGCGGACAAGCGGTGATCGGGAGGGTCGGGCGCCGCCCTGTACAGGGGCTCTGAGCGGGGGAGTGCCGGATCCCGTTGGCCTTGCGGTGTTCAATGATCGTCTATAGGCTGGCGGGCGCGAGATGGCGTTTCTTGATCGGGGAATCAGTTTGCAGACGGGGCGGAGAGCGGCATCCCAGCGTCTCGGACATCGCTCGTCAGGCGGGGAAACGATGGTGTGGCGTGCCGGCGGCCCAGTCCGGCGCCTTCGTCGCGTCGCCGGTGCGCAATAGCGACCCGCCCGGAAGGTTTTTGATAGACGACGGTCTGTGCGGTGTGCACTGGCATGCCGCCGCCCGCGCTCACCACAGAGGTTCGCCGATCCGGATCGGCTAGGTCGGTGGGCAGCTCACGACCTCGCGGTCGCGCCGAGTTCCACCACCGGCCCGCTCCGCTGGCGCTCGACCACGATCGCGGCGTCACGGGACGTGACCTGCCGATACGAAGAGCCGGCCAACGCACCGGCTGTGCTGCTGTCGTTCCTCGCGACGGCACCCCCGGTCGATTCTCGACCCGGCACTCGCCCCTGGGACGGAGCCCACCTCGCGCATCCGTGATCCGCCAGACCTCTACGAACGGAGCATCACCGTGGCGCCGCCCGAACCCCGTCCCATTGTCAACGCCTGGAACGAGTGGGACCCGCTGGAGGAGATCGTCGTCGGCCGCGCCGACAACGCCAACTTCGACCCCACCGAGCCCGGCTACCGTCCGGTCATCCGAGGCACCAGGTCCGCCGGGGAGACCTTCCCCACCGGCCCGAAGGCCGCCGAGACGATCGCGCGCGCCAATGAGGAACTCGACAACCTCGCCGCCCTGCTGGAGTCCCTCGACGTCACCGTGCGGCGGCCCGATCCCATGGACTTCGGCAAACCCCTCAGCACCCCGACATTCGACGTCGAGAACCAGTACTGCTCGGTCTGTCCCCGGGATGTCGTCATCACACTCGGGAACCAGATCCTCGAAGCGACGATGTCGCGGCGGGCCCGCTTCTTCGAGTACCTGCCCTACCGGCGGATCATCCGGGACTACTGGAACCGCGATCCGCGCGTGTCCTGGACGGCGGCACCCAAACCGTCCATGGCCGACGACATGTACCGCACGGAGTTCTGGGAATTCTCCCTGGACGAGCGGTTCGCCCGGATGCACGACTTCGAGTTCTGCGTGACACAGGAGGAGCCGGTCTTCGACGCGGCCGACATCACGCGGATGGGTCGCCATCTGTTCGTCCAGGAGTCCATGACCACCAACCGGCCCGGCATCGCGTGGCTGCGCCGGGAACTGGAGCCACGGGGCTTGCGCGTACACACCCTGCACTTTCCCCTGGACTTCTTCCCCTCCCACATCGACTGCACCTTCGTTCCGCTGCGCCCCGGCCTCGTGCTCACCAATCCCGATCGACCGCTCAAGGAGGAAGAGGCCGAATTCTTCGCCAAGAACGGTTGGGAGTTCCTCGACGCCCCGGAGGCCAGCTGTTCCAACGACGAGATGCCCCGGCACTGCCAGTCGTCGCGATGGTTGTCGATGAATGTGCTCAGCGTCTCTCCCGACACGGTGATCTGCGAGGAGGCCGAGCATGACCTGCACCGGCTCCTGGAGCGGCGCGGCTTCAACGTGATCGCGGTGCCGTTCCGCAACGTGTACGAGTTCGGCGGCTCACTGCACTGCGCCACCTGGGACGTCCGCCGCAGCGGTGACTGCGAGGACTACTTCACCAACCTCACGGACATTCCGGCCGGTGATTGACCGGGCGGGCGATCCGGTCCGGTCGTGCCGGACCGGATCGCCCTCGGCCACCGCCCGTGCTCAGCTGGTCTGTGCGAAGAAGTCCGGCACCGTGTGGCCCCCGCCGTCGGCGACGACGCGACGGTGCACCCAGCGGCCGACGGCCAGGTCGAGCACACCGAGACCGAACGGCGAGAACAGCACCGGCCGGTCGGGATCACGGACGAGCCGGCCCTCGATCACGTCGGCGAGGGTACCGTCGACGAAGCGACGGTGACCGACCTGCTGCTCGGTGAGGTGCAGGGAGGTGCGCTCGCGCACCGCGTGGTCGGTGTCATCGGTGATGTTCTGGCTGCGCAGCACCAGGTCAGGTGCGAGGTCACGTAGCGATAGATGCAGTACGACGGGACGGTGCTCCAGCGACTCCGGGCGGGTCAGGTGCGGGGTGGAGGCGACGGTGGCCAGGACGACCAGATCCGCAGCCGACAGCACGGCGTCACCGTCGTCCAGGACCGTGGCGGCAGGCACCCCGTCGGCGAGGGCCCGTTCGGCGAACCGGTGGGCGGCGCGCGGGTCGACGTCGTGCAACAGGTAACCGTCCGTCCGCCAGCCGAGATCCCGCAGGAAGCGGTGCACGTGACCGGCGATCAGACCGGTGCCGATGAACCCGATCCGGGCTGCTCGGCGGTCACCGACCAGTGCCTCCGCGCCGAGCACCGCCGAGGCGGCGGTCCGGGTCGCTGAGACGATCGAGGCCTCCATGCAGGCCTGCGGGTAACCGGTGGCCATGTCGTTGAGCAGCAGGACCGCCGAGGCGCGGGCCAGGCCGTGCTCGCGGTTGCCGGGGAAGCTGGAGATCCACTTGATGCCTGCCACCGGATCGTCGTCGTCGAGGAAACCGGGAAGTGCGATGATTCGGTCCCGCTCGCGTCCGGCGAATCGTAGGAAGCTGCTGTGTGGGAGGCTGCTGCGCTCGGCGGCGTGCGCGAGGTAGGCGCGACGCACCACCGTGACCAACTCAGGTCGGCTGCCCTCGATCTGCTCGGCCACCTCCGGACCGCTCAGGACGGTGAAGGGTGGCTGTCGCAGCGGGGTCACGCTGATCTCCTCAACAGTGGACGGGAAGAGTCGTCGGGGACGGCATCCGGCCCGAAGGTCGCGACGATCCACGCCGGTTCGTAGACGGTCTCGGCGTACGCGGTGCCCCGGTCGGCGCAGAGGAAGAGCACCGTCGGCGCAGGGCCGACGTAGTCGTCGAAGTAGCGTTCGATCGCGAAGTAGACGCTGCCTGTGGAACCGCCGGCGTACAGCCCGTGACGGTGGAGCAACCGGTGGCAGCCGGCGACCGCCTCGACCTCCGGCACGATCAGCACCTCGTCGATGAGCGCGTCGGTCAGCAGCGGGGGTATGAGGCTGGAGCCCAGACCGGGAATGTGCCGGCGACGGGGTGGGCCCCCGAAGATCGCCGACCCCTCCGCGTCGACGGCGATCACGCGTAGGTGCGGATACACCTGCTTCAGTCGGGTCGAGAGCCCGGCCACGGTCGCGCCTGTGCCGACGCCGACGAAGAGGTAGTCGAGCCGACCGAACGTCGCCCGGACCTCCTCGGCGGTGAACCGGAAGTGTGCGTCTGCGGCGTCGGGATTGGAGTACTGGTCCGGCCAGTAGACGTCGTCCAACTCGGCACGCAGGTGCTGCACCCGGGCCAGCCTGGTGGCCAGATAGCCCCCGGTCTCATCGAGATCGCCGACCTTCTCCACGTGGGCGCAGAGGCGGCGCAGGAACCCCTCGGTGGGTGGGTTGACGTTTTCGTCGATGACCGGCACGAACGGGACCCCGAGTGCCCGGCAGTAGCTGGCCAGTGAGATCGCGAAGTTTCCCGACGAGGACTCGACCACTGTGGAGTGCGGACCCAGCTCGCCCCGTTCGACGGCGCGCCGGAGGATCCAGTACGCCGAGCGATCCTTCGTGCTGCCGCTCCGGTTGCTGTACTCCAGCTTGGCGTAGAGGTTGATGCGATCATGGGCGAGCCGGGCGACCGGCGTGCGGAGCCGGTGATCGTCGATCAGATCGAGTCGATCTGCCGGGTTGTTCCCGGTCATGACACCGTCATGACGCCGTGCGACATTCGGGCTCCCCAAGGCGGTCGACATTGACGCTCAGCCATCACACTATCGGCTGACGCCGATTTCGTCCCACCCGCGACGGTGCGTGACGGCGGTGTGGCAATCGACGGTCATGCCCGACCTGGACTGATCAGCGACTCAGCCCGTTCGGTCGTCGTCGTGTGCCGTACCGAGCACCTCGACGAGCCGGCCGAGCAGGTCCGCGGCCTCCTGTTCGGCGACCACCTCCGGTCGGTACGTCACCTGAAGGCGCAGCGCGTCGCCGGGGGTCGCCAGCACGCTGACCGGATAGTGAGTACGGTCGCTGAACTCGATGTCGTGCACCCGCAGCCCGTCGGCGCACGCGAACTCGGTCACCTGCAACGCCCGGTTCTCGAACACGAGGATCGTGTCCGGCGAGCCGGCCCAGCCGGCGGCCCGCTGGATGTCGCCGAGGCCGAGGTGGCGGTAGGACATGAGGGCGGCCTGCTCATCGTGGACCCGCCGCGCCGTGGCGAGCAGTGGCTCCTCCCGTGCGCAACGGACCCGGACCGGAACCGTGTTGACGAACAGTCCGAGGGTCTCCGGGGCCCCGGGCCGGTCCTGCGGCCGGTCCGAGACGGTCGTGTCGAACACCACGTCCGTACGGCCCGTCCGGTCGCTCAGCACCCGTCCCCAGGCGGCGAGGACCAGCGTGCTGAGCGTCAGCCCGTGCGCCCGGGCGAGGGCCTCGATGCGTGGGGTCTGCGTGGTGCCGACCCCGCCCCGCAGGGTGCGGGGCTCCCGCGCCAGGTCGAGGGTCGGCTCCTCGGCGGGACTGATCCCGTCCAGTGCCATCCGCCACACCTGCTCGGCGCCGTCGGTGTCGCGGGTGGCCAGGCCGCGGACCAACTGCGCGTACGGTGCCGGGTCGCCGTCGGCCCCGTCGTAGGCAGCGAACAGTTGCCGGACCAGATGGCCGGCCGATGCGCCGTCGAGGATCAGGTGGTGGAAGGTGATGGTGAGGCGGTGCAGGTCCGGCCCGAGTTCGTCCAGCGCGAGACGGAGAAGCGGCGGCTCGGCCGGGTCTGTCGGGAACGGCGTCTCCCACACCTCACCGGTGGTCGGGGCGATGAGTTGCAGCGGTTCGGCGTCGGCCAGGAACCCTGCCCGCAACGCCGGCTGGCGACGCACCAGCGTCCGGACCGCGGTGCGCAGCCGTCCGATGTGAAGTCTGCCGGTCAGCTGCACGGTCACGTGCTCCCGGTAGGGGTCGCCGGACCCGCTCTGCACGGCGTGGAAGAGCAGACCACGCTGAAGCGGGGTCAGCGGCAGCACGTCCTCGACCCCGGGCATCGCTCGCTGGATCCGGGCCAGCCGCGTCTCGTCGAGCCACACCGACGGGGCCACCGTCACCGCTCGCGGGTCCGGGCGCGCGGCCGCCGCCAGGCCGCGCGGCGTGCCGCTGGTGAACACGTCGGCGGTGCCGACCACGACCCCGGCCTCCCGGGCCCGGGTGACGAGGGTCAGCGCGGTCATGCTGTCGCCGCCGAGGGCGAAGAGATGCTGGTCGGCCCCGGCCGGACCGGGCAGGCCGAGCAACTGCCCGAACAGGTCGCAGAAGAACCGTTCCCGCTCGTTGTCCGGTCGGCCGACCGGGTCCGGGGCGGCCGTCGGCGGTTCCGGCAGGGCGGCCCGGTCGATCTTCCCGCTCGGGGTGACCGGCAACCGGTCGAGCAGCAGGACCGTCGCCGGTACCAGGTGTGCCGGCAACCGCCCGGTCAGCGCGCTGACGATCGAGTCCGGCGTCGGGTCGGCGTCCGCGGCCGGCACGACGTAGCCGACGAGACGCAGTTGGCCCGACGCGTGGGGGCGGGCGATCACCGCGGCCTGGGCGACGGCGGGTAGCGCGGTCAGCGCAGCTTCGACCTCGGCCGGTTCCACCCGGAATCCGCGGATCTTCACCTGGTCGTCGGCCCGTCCGACGTGGAAAAGCTCACCAGACCGGCCCCGGCGCACCAGGTCCCCGGTGCGGTACATCCGGGCGCCCGGTGGTCCGTCGACGGCCGGGAGGAACCGCTCGGCGGTCAGTGCCGGGCGGTCGAGGTATCCGCGAGCCAGCCCGGCACCGGTGACGTACAGTTCGCCGACCGCCCCGGCCGGCACCTCGCGCATCGTCTCGTCGAGCACGTGCAGGGTCGTCCGGCGCAGGGCGGTGCCGATCGGCGCTGCCGTCAGCTCCGGTGGTACCGCATTCGGCACCACCGCGGCGGCGACGTCCTGCATCTCCGCGGACCCGTACTGGTTGCGGAGCCGCACCTGCGGACGCCACCCGAGGAACCGCCGGACGGTGGCGCCGAGTCGCAGCGCCTCACCGGACTGCAACACATCGCGCAGTTCCGTGAGGCCCTCGCCGAGGGCGAGCGCGGCGGCGAACACCGCCTCCAACAGGACGGTAGGCGCGTACATCTGGTGGATGGCGTGGTCGGTCAGCCATCGGACCAGGAGCACCGGGTCCCGCCGGGTCTCCTCGGACGGCACGCACAGTGTCTTGCCCAGCACCAGCGAGGACCACAGTTCGTGCAGGGACACGTCGAAGCCGAGCGCGGACAACTGGGCGACCCGCACCCCCGGACCGGACGGTAGCTGCGTGGCGTGCCAGGCACAGAGGTTGACCAGCGAGCTGCCGGGCATCACCACCCCCTTGGGGGTGCCGGTCGAACCGGAGGTGTAGACGACGTACGCCGGGTGTTCCGGCCGCTGCCGGCTCCTCGGCGGGGCGAGATCGCGCAGCCGGTGCAACCCCTCGTGGTCCAGCAGCACGGTGGGCTTGGCATCGGCCAACATGAACTCGGTGCGTTCGGCCGGATACTGGGGATCGAGTGCCAGGTACGCCCCGCCGGCCTTGGCGATCGCGATCAGCGCGACGACGAGCGCGGGGGAGCGGTGCAGCCGCACCGCCACGATGCGTTCCGGTCCGACCCCGGCCCTGGTGAGGCTCGCGGCGAGATTCTGGGCTGCCCGGTCGAGTTCGGCGAAGGTGAGGCTGGTGTTGTCGTCGACGACGGCGACGGCGTCCGGGGTGCGCTCGGCCTGGGACCGGAACAGCTCGGCAAGGGTGACGTCCGGCTCCACCGGCCGGATGCTATGTGAGTAGATCGACTCGGGTCAACAGCGGTGACCCCAGGGTATCGACAGATGGCATAGGCTGTGCCGCGATGGAATTTGCTCGCCGGCCGCTCGACGACCAACTGCTCGAACGACTGCATAACCACGGGGTCAAGCCGGACGCCGCGCTCGCCGCGGCGCACGCTCGCGTGCTGAGCACACTGGACGGGACCGGGCGGGTGTCGTTCGGCATCGGGGCCGCCGGCCGCCGGTTGGTCCTCACCGTAGCCGACGGTCCCTGGAACGATCTCCTCACCTCGGCGGCGGAGCCCGGTGACACCGTGGAGGGCGCCTTCCGCACTGTCGTGCACGCCTACGGCGAGGAACCGGCCGACTCGGCCGGCCTGCTGCGCGTCGGCTGGACGACGGCGGGTCTGTGGCTGACCGGTGCGACCGACCACGATGCTGCGCAGCGGCTCCTCGACTACCACCAGGCCGCGCTGACCGCTATCGCCGTCGACCCCTCCGCCGGGCACCAGGAGACTCGGCTCATCTCCGACTCGGAGTACCGCCTTCAGGTCGACGGCCTCGGCGGCCCGGTCCGGCCGCTGCCCGACCGGCGCGTCCACGAGCTTTTCGAGCAGCGGGTCCGGCGTCACCCCGACCGGGTCGGCGCGACATTCGGCGTGACGACCTGGACCTACGACGAGATCAACCGCCGCGCCAACCGGGTGGCCCGCCGGCTGCTCGCCCGTGAGGTGACCGCCGAGACCGTTGTCGGGGTGCTCACCGAGCGGACCCTGGACTGGCTCGCCTGCGTCCTGGGCGTGTTCAAGGCGGGCGCGGTCTACCTGCCGATCGAGCCGCAGTTCCCGGCGCCCCGGGTCGCCTCGATGCTGTCCCGCAGCGGGGCCGGCCTGGTGCTGGCGGAGCGTCCCGGCCAGATCGCCGGAGTGCCGGTGATCCCCCTCGCCGAACTCTGGGGTGACGCCGGGACCGAGGCGGACACCAACCCCGACGTGCCGGTGAGCGGCGACCAGCTCGCCTACATCTACTTCACCTCCGGATCGACCGGAGAGCCCAAGGGCGCGATGTGCGAACACGCCGGGATGCTCAACCATATGCTCGCGAAGATCGAGGACCTGGGGCTCGGCGAGCGCTGCGTCGTCGCCCAGACCGCCCCCCAGTGCTTCGACATCTCGCTGTGGCAGCTCATCGCGCCGCTGCTCGCCGGCGGTCGGGTGCACCTCGTGCCGCAGGCCGACCTGGTGGACGTGCCGCGGTTCGTCGGGGTCCTCGCCGACGCCGGCATCGAGGTGGTGCAGCTGGTGCCGTCCTATCTTGACGTCCTGCTCAACCACCTCACCGAGCGCCGGGTCGACCTGCCCCGGCTGAGGGTCGTCTCGGTCACCGGTGAGGCGCTGCGCGGGCAACTCGTCGAGCGCTGGTTCGCCCGGTTCCCGGACATCCCACTGCTCAACGCCTACGGGCTCACCGAAACCTCGGACGACACCAACCACGCCCTGCTCACCGGCCCGCCCGCGGAGGGTCGGGTGCCACTGGGACGTCCGGTGCGCAACGTCGTCGAGTACGTCGTCGACGAACGCATGCAACCGGTACCCCTCGGGGCACCGGGCGAGATCGTCTTCTCCGGGGTGTGCGTCGGCCGGGGATACATCAACGACCAGGAACGCACCGACCAGGCCTTCATCGCCGACCCGCACCGGCCCGGCGCTCGGCTCTACCGCTCCGGTGACTACGGCCGTTGGTTGCCCGACGGCACCCTGGAGTTCCTCGGCCGTCGGGACAGCCAGGTGAAGGTTCGCGGCTACCGGATCGAGATCGGCGAGGTCGAGGGGCGGCTGCTGGAGGTGCCGACCGTACGCGAGGCGGCAGTCGTGGTCCGGGCGGCCGGTGCGGACGCCCGGCTGGTCGGCTTCTATTCCGGCTCGCCCGCGACACCGACCGCCCGGATCCGCGCCGCGCTCGGTGCCGCGTTGCCGGCCTACATGGTGCCCGCCGAACTGGTCTGGATCGACACGCTGCCCCTCACCGGCAACGGCAAGATCGACCGGCCCGCCCTGCACCGACTGCTCGACGGCCGCGAGGCCGGCACCCCCGCCGACCCGCCGGAGACTCCGGCCGAACGTCGGGTCGCTCACGCCTGGGCGGCGGCTCTCGGCGTCGCACCCGAGCGGGTCGGCCGCGATCACCACTTCTTCCAGCAGGGCGGCACCTCGCTGTCGGCGCTGCGTCTGGTCGCCGGCCTGGACCACGACGTGTCCCTGGCCGACGTGCAGGCGCATCCGGTGCTGGCCGACCTGGCCACCCGCCTGGACGGTGAGGCCGGTGGGCACCTCGTCTGGCTCGCCGGTAGGCAAGGGCCCGACGCCCCCACGGTGCTCTGCGTGCCCGCCGCCGGTGGCAACGCGGTGAACTTCGTACACCTCGCCAGCCTGCTCGCCACTGACGGCGCCGTCGTGTACGGCGTCGAGCCACCCGGGCCGGAGCCCACCCGCGACGGCCGGCCGGCACTCGACATCGCGGCGCTCGCGGTGTCGGTCACCGATGATCTCGCGGCGCTGCGGCCCGGGCCGGTCGTGCTGTGGGGTCACTCCGCCGGCACGGCGCTCGCCGTCGAGACCGCCGTGCTGCTGGAGCGGGCCGGGTTCGACGTGCGGGTGGTCTTCCTCGGTGCGCAGACCCCGGGCACCCCGGAGCAGCGACGCGGAGAGCTCGCCAGCACGCTGGCCGCGTCCGACGACGACCTCGCCGCCGATCTTCGCAAGCACAGCGGCAGCGATTCACCCGAGCTGCACCTTGCGCTGCCGGCGTACCGACGCGACGTCGTCTCCGCCTGCCGTTGGTTCGCCGAGCTGCCCGACCGACCGGACCGTCCGCGACTGCGAGCAGCCGTGGTGGTGGTGGTGTCGGCGGCGGACGACCCCGACGCCGACACCATTCGCGCCTCCTATCAGGGGTGGGAGGTCGTCGCGTCGCGCGTACGCCTCGTGGAACTGCCCGACGGGGGCCACCAGTTCGTGCGCAGCCGTGCCGAGGCGGTGGCCAGCATCATCGACCAGGAATGGGGCCGACCATGACCGACCCGGCGCAGCTCATCGAGCGGGTCCACGCCCTCTGGGCGGGGCGTACCGCCATCCTGCTCGTGAACCGCTACGAGGGTGCGATCCGCGCCCTCGCCGACGAGGTGCACGCGAGCGGCGGCCGGATCGTCGCCGTCGTGGCCGGTGGCCCGTTCGATCCGACCCAACTGCCCGGGGCCCGGGTGTGGAGCCGCGCCGAGCACGGTGGCACCCTGCCCCGCCGCGAGTTCGACCGCTGGCTGCGCCGGCCGCCGGCCGAGCTGGCCGACTGGCTCGACACGGTCGACCCGGCACGCGAGGCACTGGTCCTCGGCACCTCGTACACCGACGTCGGCGAGTTCTGCGGTCGGCCGCTGCACGGCTGGTGGCGTCCAGGCTGGCAGGAATGGGAGGACAAGACCCGCATCGACGAGCTGTGGCGGTCGGCCGGTGTGGCCTGCCCGCCGTACGCCGTCGTGGACCTCGACGATCCGGCCCTGGCCGGCCATGTCGCCCGCCTCGACGCGGGCCGCGGGGTGGTCCTCGCCGCCGATGCGAGCCGCAGCGTGCTCGGCAGCTCCAAGGGTCTGCGCTGGGTCCGTGGTGGTCCGGAGGCCCTGTCCGAGGCGGTGTCCGACCTCGTCGGCACGACCGACCGGGTCCGGGTCGCCGCGTTCATGCCCGGCGTGCCGATGAGCATCCTCGCGTGCGTGCTGCCCCGCGGAACGGCGGTGTTCGAGCCCTTCGAGATCGTCACGCTGTTCGACCCGGCCTCCGGCGGTTTCGTCTACGGTGGCACCTCGACGTGGTGGCGTGCCACGCCCACCGAGCGGGACCGGATCCGTGCGGACACCCGCCGGGTCGGCGAGGCCATGCGGGCGCAGGCCGGATACCGGGGCATCTTCAGCGTCGACGGGGTGGTGGGGCCGCACGGCTTCGCCGCCACCGAGCTCAACCCGCGGCACGTCTCCGGGCTCACCCTCTGGGCCGGCTGGCCGCAGTTCCCGATGCGGCTGTTCAACCGCGCGGTCCAGGAGGGCGAGCCGGCCGTCGCCGACGCCGACCCGGACGCGTTGGAAGCCGCGGTGTGCGCGGCCATCCAGAAGCATCCGGCGATGATGGTCAAGCTTCCGTACGGTCAGGCCACCGGTGAGCCGTCCACCGTGGAGCTGGATGTCGACGGTGAACCGCGTCGGGTGACGCACCGGCAGGTCGGGGGGTCGACGCAGTTGCTCGACGTCGACCCGATGGACCGCGACGGTGCGATCGCCCCGGCCGCGGCGGCGCTGGCCAATCTGCTCGGCGCGCCAGGGCTGGTCTCCTTCCGGGCCGACCCGGGCCGGAAGGCGTCCGGGTCGCTCACACCGTGACGGTGCGGACGGCGAACGACTGACCCGCCACCGAGGGATACGCGGTGAACGATGCCGACGAGGGCAACGGCGGGGCGGCGGACGGGAGACCGGCCCGCTGGGCCACGACCCGGATCCGGACCGGCCCGGCACCACGGACCCGCAGCTCGACCCGGAGCCCGTCCGCGGGAGGCGCGGTGTATCCGAGCCCCCAGCCCCACGGACCTTCGGCGTACGGCCGGTTCCGGCCGCCGGAGAGCGGGCGCCCCTGGACCCGGGCCGCCAGAACCTCGTGCCCGGAGGTGTCGGCGTAGAGCGCGACACTGTCCGCCCCACCCGGCACCCGCACGACCAGCCGGACCTCGCGCACCTCGGCGTCGGAGGGGCCGGCCTCGCCTTCGACGACCGGCACCAGGTCGGCGACGGCGCTCGGTGCCTCCCCGACGAGGTACTGCCGCGACGGCAGGTTCGGGAACGGAACGGACAGGTTCTCCCGGCCGCCGGTCAGGACCGAGGCGATCGCCGGGTCCGCGACCGGGGCGTCGCTGATCCAGGCCGCCACCCCCCGGTCCGCGTCGAAGCCGTAGCCGAGGCTGACCGGACGGGGACGGGCGGCGTCGTAGCGGGTGCTCGCCGCACCCACCACGATGAGCGCCGGCCCGGCGAGGGCGAGCGCGGCACCGGCGGCGACGAGGGCCGACCGGGCGGCGGCCGGTCGCGACGCCGCAGCGGCCGGTGGCGTCCGCCGACGCAGCCCGTCGAGGACCGGCACCGCCGCCGCCCCGAGCAGCACGACGAGCAGCAGTGCCGGGCCGGCGAACGCCACCCCGAGCGTCGGGAAGAGGAGCACCAGTACCGGCAGCAGCAGGGCGGTCGCCGCGACACCCGTCGTCGTACCGGCCGCGGCGTGCCACGCCGAGCCGGGCGGAGCCCACCGCAGCGCGCCGCCGACCGCCGCGGTACCCACCAGGGCCGGCCAGACGAACAGGTACGACGCCCCGGGCGCGAGGAACGCGGTGAGCACGGCGAGCATCGCGTACCACAGCAGCACTCCGACGGCGACCTCCGGCCCGGTGCAGCGGCGACGCAGCCGGTGGTGCCAGAACACCACTGCGCAGAGGGTCAGCAGCAGCTCACCGGCGACGAACCATCGTGGATCGTACGGGTCACCGGTCGTGAACTGGGAATACTCGGGCCGTACGACGCCGAGGACGTACCACACCAGGAAGCCCAGCGCGGTGGCGCCGACAGCGGGTAGCCAGAGCAACCCGGCGGCACGCAGGACCCGCCGGGTCCGCAGGCCCCGCCGACGACCGAGGACCATCAGGGTGCCGAACGCGAGCAGGGCGACGGCGGCGAGGAGGGACCCCAGCCAGCCCGGGTACGACGCCAGCGCGCCGAACAGGCTGAAGTACGTGCCGTCGCCGCGGTCGACCGAGGCGTTCAGATCGGCGGCGGCGAGGGTCCGGACCGCGGCGAGCGCGGCGTCGCCCATGTCCTGCACACTGCCGGCGTCGACGTGGGCCGGATCGTCGTGCGCGGTGTGGTAGTGCGCGGAGCCACCGACGAACGCGAAGTTCAACCCGGCGACATCCTGCTCGCCGAAGACGGTCAGGTCGGTGTCGTGGGGCAGCAGCCGGTAGACCTCCTCGGACAGCGAGGTCGCCAGGGCACCGGAGGCCGCGATGGCCGGCAGCAGGCGGGTCGACCCACCGGTCGTCTGGAACATCACCGCGGGGCCGGAGGTACCACGCGCTTCGAGGTTCACCACCACGGTGCGCGCCGGGTCACGGATCGCACCGGAGTCCACGTGTGCCTGTGCGCCCAGCAGACCGGGTTCCTCCGCGTCGGTGAAGAGAAGCTCCACGTCGTTGCGGGGTGGGGTGCCG
This sequence comes from Micromonospora sp. DT229, assembly GCF_049844505.1. Taxonomy (NCBI): domain Bacteria; kingdom Bacillati; phylum Actinomycetota; class Actinomycetes; order Micromonosporales; family Micromonosporaceae; genus Micromonospora; species Micromonospora sp. DT229. The sequence goes on from NZ_JBNCLD010000027.1 coordinate 54,511, forward strand.
GCCCGCAGCGCCCGCGCGATCTCCAGCGCGGCGGCCACGTTGGCGGCGTTGTCGGATCCACCCGGGCCGATCGGGACCGAGTCGTAGTGACACACCAGCAGCACCGTGCCGGTCGGGTCGCTGCCGGGGATGGTGGCCGAGACGTTCGTGAGCGTCGCGCCGAGGTGGGTGCGCCCGTCGAACGCACGCGCCACGTCGGCGGTGTGGACCCGCGGGGTCAGGCCGAGTTCGGTGAGCCGACTGGTCAGGTGATCGCGGACCTCGGCGTTGGCGGCCGAGCCGGTCGGGTGCGGAGCACGCGCGATCCGCTGGATGTCGACCTCGGTCCGCGCCGCCGCGAAGACCTCCGGTGCCGCCTCCACGGACCGCGGGGCGTCGGGACGCAGCGGCAGTGCCGCGCCGAGCCCGCCGACCACCAGCAGCGCGGCGACGACCGCCAGGCAGGTCCGGGCGAGCGGTCCACCGGCGGGCAGGCCCGCCGTGGGGTCTCCGTCGAACGGCGCCTGGTCCGGGCCGGCCGTGGTGTCCTGGTCGCCGTCGTCCACACCGGCCTCCGCCTCGGCCGCCGCGACCGCGGCCGGGGTGACGACGAGCCAGGCCACGACGGCCACCACCACGAACACGGCGGCGCCCAGCAGGAACGGCGCCCGAAGGTTGGTCACGCTGGCCAGGACACCGGCGAACGCCCCACCGAGGGGACCGAGGCCGAGAGCGACGAGCCGGAACGACGAGTTGACCCGGCCGAACAGCTCGCGTGGCACGACCCGCTGCCGCAGCGAGACGGTGACGACGTTGCCCATCGAGATGCCGGCGCCGACGAAGAAGAATGCGGCGGCGGCCACGAGGGGCTGGGTCGTGAGGCCGGTGACCAGGAACGGCAGGGGGGTGATGGCGAACGTCAGTTGCACCGTGCGGGCCATGCCCAGTCGCGCGGTGAGCGGTGCCGCGGCCAGCAGCCCGAGCACCCCGCCGAGCGCCACGATCATCATTAGCAGGCCGTAGACGGGCGCGCCGACGCCCAGCACCTCCAGGGCATAGAGCACCGCGATCGACATCACGCCGACGACGGCGAAGTTCGCCAACGCCAGCAGTACGCACAGGGTCCGCAGCAGCCGGTGCCGGCCGAGCCAGCGCAGACCCTCGACGATGTCCGCACGCACCGAGGCCACGGTGACCGGTGCCGTCGGGGTCACCCGGAGCCCGTTCGGCGGTCGGACGAGCAGGAGCAGCACCGCGGCGACCACGAAGGTCACCGCGTCGAGCACGAACGGCAGCAGGTGGGCGACGGAGAACAGGATCGCGCCGAGGCCCAGCCCGACCAGGTCGCTGGTGACGAACTGGGCGCCCTGGAGCCAGCTGTTCGCCCTCGGCAGGTCCCGCCGGCCCACCAGGTCCGGCACAACGGCCGCCGCCACGTTGGTGCTCAAGGTCTCCGCCGAGGTCATCACGAAGGCGGCCACCATGATCACCGCGATCCCGGCCGCGCCCACGCCGGCCAATGCGGTGAACACCGCCATGATGACGGCCTGCACGGCGGCGACCTGCCACAGCAGCCGCCAACGGTCCAGCCGGTCGGTGAGTACCCCGGTGACCGGGCCGACGATCACCCACGGCAACTGCCCCGCCACGGTCACCGCCGCGACCAGCAGGGGATCACGGCTGATCGAGGCGGCCAGCAACGGCAGCGCCGCGAACCGTACGCCGTCGCCGAGACCGGAGATGGAGGTCGAGGTGAGGAGCAACCTGAACGACCGACGGTCCCCGCCGGTGGCCACCGGCGGCGCGTCGACCGCGGTCACCGTTGTTCCCCGAACTCCGCCAGCCGCTCGCGCACCTCGTCCTCGGGAAGCTGCCCCAGCAGTTTCACCAGCTCGGCCAACTCGTCGGCCGAGGTCGTGGCCAACTGGGCCTGCTCGACCAACTCGGCCAGCCGGGACACGGTCGGCCGCCCGGTGAGCAGATCCGCCACCGGCAGTTCGACGCCGAACTCGGCCTTCACCCGGCTCAGCACCTGTACCGCCAGCAGCGAGTGACCACCCAGGTCGAAGAAGTCGTCCTCGGCGCCGACCTGATCGGCGCCGAGCACCTGCGACCAGATGCCCGCGAGGATCCGTTCCACCGGGGTCCGCGGCGGCACGTGCCCCCGGCCGGTGACCACCGGTTGCGGCAACGACGCGGCGTCGACCTTGCCGTTGGGCAGCACCGGTAGTTCGTCCACCCGCACCCAGGCGGTCGGCACCATCGCCGCCGGCAGCCGCTCACCGAGGAACTCCCGCAACTCGCTGTCGGACGGCCCGTCGTCAGCGCCCACAAGGTAGGCGACGAGCTGCGCCTGGCCGTCCGCGTCGGGTCGGGTCGTGACGTACGCGGTACCGACTCCCGGGTGGGCCACCAGGTGTTGGTGGGTTTCGGTGAGTTCGATGCGGGTGCCGCGGATTTTGGTTTGGTGGTCGGTGCGGCCGTGGTA
>NZ_JBNCLD010000028.1:0-53845 GCF_049844505.1 Micromonospora sp. DT229
TCAAAGAACAACCACACACCATCAGACAACCCACCAGGGCCACCATCCGGGGCTACCGTTCCAATCCCGCACCCGCCACTCTCGCGCCGGGCACTTTTACTACGTTACCTCACCGTCTGGCCCGTGTCAACCGGTGTGTCCCGGTCCGTCACGCTTCAAGCGGTTCGGCACCCGCGATCCAGCGCAGCGGAGATCCGCCTTGCCAGGTCATCGGATTTGGCAGGCCGGCCGCTGCGGTCTCCCGCAGGCTCGCCCGGTTCCCTGCCGGTCGTGAACCTTACCCGGTCGGTTTCGCTCCGCCAAATCCGCCTCCCGGCGTATCGAGCGAGCACCACCCGGTCCGAGCCTGGCCAGGAAGTTCCCGTCCAGGACCCGGTGCCATCGGCTCGGGCTCTCGGGTCTTTCGCCCCGTTTCGCCCGTTCCGCGCTGGCAGAGAGAAAGTTACGCGTCCGATGGAATGATCGTCAAATCGAGCGGGAGCGGCCCCGGTCACACCCCGATGAGACACCCCTCAGCATGACGAGGACCCGGCTGACCTGCCGTACTGATGGGAGTCGAACGGTTGCCCGGACTCAGGGCGTACGGCGGGATGCTGCTCTCCAGGCGCGGACGCCGAGCAGACCGACGGTCGTGCCGATGGCCAACGAGGCGCCGATCAGCAACGCGTGCACCCAGAGAAAGCCGGTCGCCGGCCAGTCCCCGACCACTGAGCTGGCCCACGACCTGGGGTCGTTCCAGATGGCCAGGGCGAAGCGGGGCCAGATCACCCAGGTCCAGACCCCGACCCCGGTGAGGAAGACCGCCCAACCTCGCGACAGCACCATGGAGGCCGAGTATGCCAGCGGCGTCACCGGGGCGGTCAGCAAGCTGGTTCGATCGGTACGGTTGAGCACATGAATCCGCCGCTCAGCCGTACCAACGCGGAGGCGCACCTCTACATGGATCTGCACGCCTGCTCGTGTGGGTCCACCCGGTTTCCCCGGCACAGTTCCGTCGTCGCGTTGGCCGACGGGGACCTGGCCAGCCGCTACACCGGCGCCTGCGAGGGCTGCGGCGAGGAACGGGAGTTCGTCTTCCGGCTACCGGCCACGCCGACCGATGCGGGTGGCGGGTTCCGCTACGGCGGTGACGAGCCCTCCCAGCTGCTCGATCCGGGCGAATGGCTGCTGGTCGCCGACGCGTACGCCGCCTCGGTGCCGGCGGAGTCCACCGGTGCGGCGGCACAGCGGGCGCGGGCCGCACTCACCCGTGCCGTCGCCGCCCTGGACGAGGTGGTCAAGTTCGCCCCCGACGGGGAGGAGATCCCCGGTGAGGCCTTCGTCAGCGACCGGGGTCGGCAACTGCACCAGCGTGAGCCGGGCCGGTTCCGGCGCGATCGGCTGGCCGCGGTTGGTGGCACGTACGCCGAACTGCTGAACCAGCTCCGTTGACCGCACCCAGCCCGCTCACCTGGGGCCGGTCTCCTGATCGGTGGCGAGTTGGGCGGGCGGCAGGTCAGGCAGGTCCAGCGGAGTCAGTCGACCGATGAGTTCGGGCATGGCCTCCGCCACCGGGCGCAGCTTGCGTTCGCGGGCCAGGGAGGCCGCCGGGCCGGGTGGACCGACCATGTCCTGCTCGTGCAGGAAGTGGATCACCTCGTTGCCGGTCGCTGCTGCCGAGACCAGCAGCAGACCCCCCGAGGGCCTGGCGATGACCAGCCAGTCCCTCGACAGCCAGGGGTCCCGATGGACCCGCTGGGCGTGCACCAGATCGACGGAGGGGTACTGCGGGTGCACCCCGAACAGCGGGCGTTCCGGCATCAGGGTGAACGAAACCCCCGGAATGTGGTGTTCCACCTCGGGCAGGGCCCCGTTGTTCCGGCCCAGCCAGTCGCGGTACTCCATCGGCAGCCGCACCCCGAGGGCGGCCTCCACCGACCGGAGTTGCTCCTCGTCCAGTCGGCCGTAGGGGCGAAGCCGCGCCGACTCCCACGGCCGGGCGGTCGGCGACTGCGCCGCCTCCTCGCCGTCCACCCGGCGAACGACGACCTCCCACTCGTCCAGGCTGGACATGGTGAGATCGGCGAACCGCCACCTCTCCTCACCGACCGGGAAGGTCTCACCAAGGGTTAGCTCGTGGTCGCGGTCCTCCCCGCCCCCGAAGGGCATGACGATGATCTCGGCACGTACCGGCGGCCCGACATCGACCCACCGGACCCCGAGTCGGGCCGGTCCCACGTTGGCGGTGGCATTGTTCGCGATGGTGGCGACATCAGTGAAGGAGCGCAACGCTTCTCTCCCGGTTCTCCCGGCTGGGCGTCGAGACAGACCTGCTCAGAACGGGCCCTCCTGGTAGTTGCGCGGGTCGGTCGCGGTGCCGGGCGGCAGGATCTGCACCGCCGGTTGATCGTCGGGCTCCTTCGGGGTCAGCTTCCCGATGAACTCCCCCATCGACCAGGCCACCGCCCGCAGCTTCCGCTCCCGTACCGCTGAGGCGGCCGGGCCGGGCGGGCCCAGCAGATCCAACTCGTGCAGGAAATAGACATGTCCCTTGAGCGTTCGCGCGCCGATCACCAGCAGCCCGCCGAAGGGGTTGGCGATCACCAACCAGTCCGGCGAAAACCACGGATCCCGGTGTACGCGCTGCGCGTGCACCAGGTCGAAGGGCGGGTACTGGGGGTGCATCCCGAACAGCGGACGCTCGGGCAGCAGCGAGAACGGCGCACCGGGAATGTGGTGCTCGACCTCGGGCAGGGCGCCGTTGTTCCGGCGCAGCCAGTCGCGGTAGTCCGGCGGAAGCGGATGCCCCAGCGCCGCCTCGACCGACTGGAGTTGCGCCTCGTCGAGTTGCCCGTACGGGCGCAAGCGTGCCCGCTTCCAGAGGTGACCGGTGGGCGGCTCCATCACCTCGTCCTCGTCCACCCGACGGATCTTCACCTGCCAGTGGTTGGCACTGGTCATGTCGAGATCCGCGAAGCGCCAGGTCTCCTCGCCCACCGGAAAGGTCTCGCCGAGGGTCACCTCGTACCGCGTGGTGTCTCCCTCCCGGCGCGGCATGACGACGATTTCGGCACGCACCGGTGGTCCCACAGCGACCCAACGCACCCCGAGTCGGGCGGACCCGATGTCGGTTGGGACGTTGTTACGGATCGACGTGTTGGCGGTGAAGGATCGCAACGGGTCCCCCTGTCCCTGTGGCCGGCATCCTCAGCCGTCAATCATCTCGTGCAGCGCGGACTCCTGCGGAAGCTTAAACCCGAGCACCTCGCGGGCGATCCGCTCCGCCTCGACCCGCCCGACGTTCAGCGACCTCCCGACGCCGGCCGCACCGCTGGCCAGCCAGTGGGCCTCCCGCTGGCTGTTACCGGATGACACCACCACGCCCAGGCCGCTCACCGAACCGTCGTCGCCCAGGAGCGCAAGGTAGCTGACGACGGCCCGCTCGTCTTCCAGGTCGGTGCGTCCCAGGGTGTGTCGGCGCGGCTTGCTCCCCGCCGCCACGGCCGTCTTCTCCGCCGCCCGCGGCACCGGGATCGAGGCCGTCAGCGGCGTCGCCAGCTGGGCAGGTGGGATGTAAGGGCTGGTCGGTGCGCTGGCCTGCGGGGCGGGGCTCGTACCTGCGATGTCCATGTGGGCGTAGCCGGGCCCCATCAGGTTCAGGAAGTCCCGGACCGGAATCGGTGCAGGATGTTCGTGACCCCATGGGTTGCGCAGCTGCACCAGACCGTCGGTCACCGACACGACCTCGTAGGCGTGCTGGGCGTAGAGCCCGAACGGCAGACTGGCAAGTCCCGGTGGGTAGGCGTCCTCGGGCCGGGTACCGGCGATAACCGGACTTCCGGCGGCCAGGAGGGCGGCCAGCCGAGCGGCGACGGCGGCCTCCTGCCCCGGTCTGGTGTCGAAGAGCGACATGCGGCTCGGCATACCGGTCAACTGGGTCATCAGCTCGGCCTGGAGTTCGCTGGTGCTGCCCACGTCCAAGCGGGCGTAGCCGAGCGGGGCCGCCCGATGCGGATCGTCCTTGCTGTGCCAACTGCTCCAGTCCCGCTGCCAGGCGTCGCGTCGCTGGTTGGTCCAGGTCCGGTCGACCGCCGCCAGCGCCTTCTCCAGCACCGCCGCCCAGCCTGAACCGTTCACCGAGCTGTCGGCATAGGCAGACATCCCCGGGCTGCCGGTACGCAGCGGCACATCCGGCCGTACGGTGATCCGCAGGCGCCGGCCGGTGGGTGTCGAGGTGCCACCCTGCGGCACGCTCTCGTGCAGCAGCACGTCGACCGAGCCGTCCGGGTTCGGCTGAAAGAGTCGCGCCAGCGCATCCGACCGGTGCCCGGCGACGGCGGCCATGGTGGCTAGCATCCCGCAGTCCCCGAGTACGCCCTGGTTTACCTGCTCGCGGCGCGGTGGGCCGTCGAAGAGAGGCGCTGGTCGCCCGGTGCGGTCGTCCAAGGCCTGGCCGTACTCGACCGGGCGGCTCGCATCCGGGTCGGGCAGGGTTACCCGGTCGGCGACCACGGCCACCTCGCTGCCGCTGACGGTCGGCTCGACCTCGACGTCAACCTCGACGATCGTGCTGGGATCCGGGGGCAGCATCGCCCGCAGCGCGTCGGTCAGGGCGTTCGGGACCAGCGCCATCAGCCGGGCGTCGCTCTGGTAGTGGAAGCCGTGGGTGCTGAGCACCGCCATCGCGGCGGGATTCGACCCGTACGCGGCACGGAAGGCGGCGGTCACCCGGCTGCGGTCCTCGGCCAGCAGTGACCTGCGGCCGGCCTCGGTGTTCAGGTCGAAGGCGGGGGCCGACACCGAGAGTTGGAACTCGGGGGCGCCGTCGAGGGTGTACGGGCGCAGGTCGAAGCGGCCGGTCAGGTCGATGTAGACGCCCTCGGCGGCCAGCCGGTCGGCCAACTGGGGATCGGTGCGGCGGATCGAGTCCAGGGTGGCCGGCGGCAGGCCGATGACCTGCCCGGCCAGGGCCGGCATCCGGGGCAGCGAGGACTGGGTCTGCTCCCCCTGCACAGCCAGCTCGCGCAGCTTGGCAGTGATTTCGGCGGCGGTCGACGGCCGGAAGTCGGGCGCCAGGCGGGCGCGGTAGTCGATGGCCCGGAAACGTTGCACCCGGTTCGGATTCGGGTTCACGGCCAGCGCCCTGGCCACCGCCTCCGGCGTGATCGTCGGCACGCTCAACCGGATTACCTGGTGCCACACGTCGGCGGGGAGCAGCGCCAGGCGGGCCGCTGCCTGCGGCGTACCCCAGCGTAGGCCGAGCCGGTCGACCAGGGCGTCGATCTCGCGGCGCAGGACCAGCCGGGTGCTCGGGTCGGCGGCCGGGTACGCGGCGGCCAGCAGGCGCAGCTCCGCCAGCCGGCCCCGATCGCGGGCGGTGAGACCGGCCGGGTCGATGGGTTGCTCGGCGGCGCCCTGGTCGAAGAGACCGGCCTGGGCCTGGCCGGTCTCGTGCCGGGCCACCAGCTCGGCCAGTTCGTGGGCCATCGCGCGGTCCACCACGGGGTCGAGGGCCCGGTCGGAGACCGTGAGGGTGAAGGTGCCGTCGAGGTTGCGGGTCGTCTGGGCCACCGTCGTGCCGGTGAGGGTGCCGGTGGTGACCTGGACCCGCAGCGGCGGCAGCCCGCCCGCCCGCACCTCGAAGCTATCCGGGCCGACGGCGACGACCTGGTCCGCGCCGATCGTGGCGGCCAGCGTGGGCAGCACCAGCCGGGCCCGGTCGAGCACCCCGGTCGGATCGGCCGTCGGTCGGCCCTGCCCGTGGAAGTCGGAGTCCGGCAGCGCCGCCACGCTGCTCTGCGCCACCTCGATGTGCCCGTACCAGGGGTTCATCAGATCCAGGAAGGCGCGTACCGGCATCGGGGTGGGGTGGCTGGCATTCCACGGATTCCGCAGCTGCACCTGCCCGTTCGCCACCGACACGACCTCGTAGGCATGGCCGGGGATGAGCTTGTACGGGGGTTTGCCGGGGTACCGGGCGGCCGGCAGGGTTCCGGTGATCACCGGGCTGCCGGCGGCCAGCAGGGTGGCCAACCGGGCCTCCGCCTCGGCCTCCCGGCCGGGGGTCGGGTCGAGTTGACTCACGCTGCTGGGCAGGCCGGTCAGTTGGGTGAGCAGTTCCGCCTGCACCAGTCGGCTGCTGCCGTTGCCCAGGCGGGCGTAGCCGAGCGGGGCGGCCTGATGCGGATCCGCCCCGGGCCGGGCGCTCCACTGCTGCTGCCACAGGTCGTGGCGTTGCGAGGTCCAGGTGCGGTCGACCGCGGCGATCGCCTTCTCCAGCAGGGAGGCCCAAGAGGTGCCGACCGTCGACTGGTCGGCGTACGCGCTGCGACCGTTCGAGTGGGGGTGCAGCGGTACGTCCGGCCAGACCGTGACCCGCAACTGACGTCCGGTCGGGGTGACGGACTGACCCGGGCCGTCGGCCTCGTGCAGCAGCACGTCGACCGAGCCGTCCGGGTTGGGGTGGAACATCTGGGCGATCGTGTCCGGCAGGTGGCCGGCCACCGCGCCGATCACCGCGATCATGCCGCAGTCGCCGAGCGCCCCCTGCTGCACCTCCTCCCGCTTCGGCGGCCCGTCGAACAGGGGCGCCGGCTGCCCGGTCCGGACGTCCTGGGCCGGGCCGTAGGCCGGACCGGGTGCGGTGGGGGTGTCCGGTGGCAGGGTCACCCGGTCGGCCACCACCCGGGTGTCACCGGAGGGTCCCTGGGTCGAGGTGCTCTCGCCCTGGGGGGTCGGGGCGGGCGGGACGGGGGTGATGCTGCGCAGCAGGTCCGTCAGGACGTCCGGCACCAGCCCCATCCACCGGGCGGTGCCCTGGTAGTGGAAGTCGTGGTCGGCCAGCAGGGCCGCGGCCTGGTCGCCGCGCAGCCCTCGCAGGGCGGCGCGGGCCCGCTGCCGGTCCTCGTGCAGTTGGGCCTGCCGACCGGCCGCCGTGCCGAGGTCGTACGCCGGACGGGCCGCACCGAGGTCGATGGCCGGCACCTCCGCCACCATGTACGGGCGCAGATCGTAGCGGCCGGTCAGGTCGACATAGACCCCTTCGCGGGCCAGTCGGTCGGCGAGCGGGGGGTCCACCGCCCGGACCCGGTCCAGCTGCGCCGGGGGGATGCCCATGATCTGTCCCGCGAAGGCCGGCATCCGCGGCATACCGGACTGGGTGTGTTCTGCCTCGACGGCCAGCTCTCGCAGCCGGGCGGGCAGCTCCGCCCCCTGCGGCACCTGGAAGTCGGGCGCCAGCCGGGACCGGTAGTCGATCAACCGAACCCGTTCCACCTCGGTGAGGGTCGGCGCCCCGGCGAGCACCCTCGACACCTCCCCCGCAGTCAGCGAGGGAACGCTGAGCTGCATCAGATGGGCCAGTACGTCGGGCGGAAGCAGCCCCCACCGGGCCCGGACACCCGGGTCACCCACCCGCAGCCCGAGGTGGCCGGCCAGGGCGTCGATCTCGGCACGTACGGCCCGTCGACCCTGGGCGTCCGTGGTGGGGTACCCGGCGGCGAGCAGCCGGATCTCGGCGAGCCGGCCCCGATCGTGGGCGGTGAGCCCGGAGGGGTCGATCGGACCGCGTACGTTGCCCGGGTCCAGTGGGCCGACCAGCGCCCGACCGGTCTCGTGCAGTGCGACCAGTTCGGCCACCTCGTGGGCCAGGGCCCGGACCACCGCATGGTTCGCGGCCCGATCCGACACGGTGACCGTGAAGGTCCCGTCGGGGTCGCGGACCGACTGGGCCACCACGGCGTCGGCCAACGGCCCGGCGGTGAGCCGCACGGTCAGCGGCGGCTGCCCGGCCGGACGGATCTCGAACCGGTCCGGACCGGCCGGTACCACCGCCTCCACCTGCGCGTACGGCGCCACCTGCGGCAGGGCGGTCCGCGCCAGGTCCAGCACCGCAACCGGGTCGGGGGCCGGTCTACCCAACCCGTGGAAGGTCGAACCCGGCACGGCACCGGCGGTCAGCGAGCCGGCCGTCGATACCCTGCCGTCATGGCCACGCCCGCCGAGCTGTACGCCGCCATCCTGGCCGCCCCCGACGACCTCGACCTGCGTCGCCGGTTCGCCGACGCCATCGAGGCCACCGACCCCGACCACGCCGAGCTGATCCGCACCGCCCTGGCGGGAACCCGGCCCGACCGGGCGGCCGCCCTGCGGTATCGGCGTGTCGTGGCCCGGCTCGCCGCTCCGGTCGCTCACCGACTCGTCGACTGGAAGGTGCGCCACGGACTCGTCGAACTGGTGACGATGACGGCCCGCGCCTTCGTCGACCACGGTGCCGAGGTCTTCGCCCACCTTCCCGTCCGCCACCTGACCCTGGTCGAGGCGGCCGGGCTGATGCCGCAGGTCGCCGCCGTCCCCAGCCTGGGGCGCCTGGTCGCCCTCGACCTGAGCGACAACCCGATCGGTGACGACGGTGTCGCCGCCCTGGCCGCCTCCGCGTACCTGGGTCGGTTGCGTTGGCTGGGGCTGGCCGGTTGCGGCCTCGGGCCGGCCGGGGCCGAGGCCCTCGCCGCCAGCCGTAACCTTCCCGCCCTGCGCTACGTCGAATGGTGGGGTAACTCCGTCGAGGTGGTCGCCAAGGGCGTCGGGCAGGACATCGACGGCAGGCCCGTCGGAGTCGAGATGCCGCCCCTGGGCCGGGAACTGGACGCCCGGTACGGCCCCCTGCCATGGCTCGACATCCAGTGGGGTTGGCGGCTGCTCGGGGTCGCCCGCTGGGACGAGGTCTGAGGGCACCTCCGGGGCGCCCAGGTTCGCCTCGGCGATCCGCTGGGCGTGGAACCGGATGCTGGGCGGGATGCCCCGGGAATCGTCCGGCAGGGCGGCGGCCTGGTCCACGATGGTCTGCCGCAGCGCCGGGCCGACCTTGGCCAACAGCGGAGCGGCCACCCCGGCCCCGCCGAGCACCCGCAACTGGCCGCTGGTGTCCCGCAGGCCCAGCACGTCGGCCGGGCCGTCGTACGCGGTAGCCGGCCCGTGCAGGGGCGCCAGGCTCACCTGGGAGAGCAGGTCGGCGACACCTCCCGGATATTCCGGGGCCTGACCGATCGAGAAGACCACCCGGTCGTACGTCTGTCGGCTGCCGTCGGTGAACTCGACCAGGAATCCGCCGTCCACGGTGTGCCGCAGACTGACGATCTCCCGCAGCGACTGGGTCACCTGGCTGCGTACGGAGTCGGCGTAGGCCCCGACCTCGGGCAGGGTGTTGCGCCGGTTGTACCCGCCGCCGAAGCTGTGCCGCAGCCGGGCCTCGGCGTCGTGCGTCGGGTCGCCGGTCAACTGCTGGGGCGGCGGATCCACCCCCCGGGCCGACCAGTCGACGCTGCCGGCCGGGGAGGCCACGGCCTGCTCGATGTCCCAGGCACCGGAGGCACCGGCGCCGAAGACGAGCACCCGGTCGCCGGGTCCGTAGGCGTCGGCCAGATTCTGCCCGCCGAAGTCGACAGCCGGGGCGGACCGACGGGGATCAGCGAAGGAGCCGTCCGGCGCGTGACCGAGTCGGGCGCGTACCTCCTCGGCCAGGGTGCCGGGGTCCACCGGTCGACCTTCGGGGTCGAAGAGCTGCCCGGTCGCGGGGTCCACGGCGTAGCCGGAGATCGGATCGGCCACCAGCGGATCGGTGGGCCGTCCGGTGAGGTCCGTCAGCAGGGGGGCGGCGGAGGGGTTGGCACCGAGGACGGTTCGTACCGTGGCCGGCAGGGTGTCCGGGTCGACCGGGGTGCCGTCGGGGGCGTGGAACACCGGGGCCGGACCGGACCGGTCGACCCGGTAGCCGGTCGTCGGGTCGACGTACCGGCCGGTGGTGTCGGCGGGCGCGTTCGGTACCCGGGAGGGGCCGGGTCCGGAGGCGACATCGACCGAGGCGGTAAAGAACTGCCGCCCGCCCACGGTGACCCGGAAGTTGGCGCCCTCCGGCCACCCCACCGCATCGGCCGGGCGGGGAGTGATCGCGGTCGCCGTGCCCTGGTAGGTGGGCATTCCGCTGAGGGCCCGGGCCGCTCCCACCGCGTCGGCGAAGACGTCGGAGGGGGCGAACTGGGTGCCCGCCTCGGCCAGGTCGGCCGGCTGGAACGGCAGCCCCGGCAGCTCCAACTCCGACGGGACCTGGCCCATCAGCAGGGCCTGTCGCTCCGCCCAGGGGTCATGGCCCTGGGACACGCAGAGCACCGGGGGCAGGCCGGTGCCGGTGTCGGGGGCGGCTCCCATGGTGACGAAGTCGGCCGTGGCGGCCCAGCCCCCACCGATCACCAGCCGACCGAAGACATGGTCCGGTGCGATGTCCAGGGTCGCGTCGACCCTGGTGGTCAGGGCCAGGTCGGCGTCGTTGCGCAGCGCGGTGGCCTGCTGCGCCCAGGTACGGGCCTCGGCGCGGATGGCCGACCGGGCGGCGCGCAGGTCCGCGACGAGCTGCCCGTCGGTCGCCTGGCCGATCAGGTTCTCGACCGCCGGGGCGACCGGACCCAGGTGGCTGCGGATCACTTCCAGTCGGGCCCGCGCCGCCTCCGGTCCGACCACCGGGTGGTTGCCACCCAGCCCGTGTACGGCGTGGGTCGGCTCCTGCTCCAGCAGGCCGGAGGTGACGAGCAGGCTCAACGCCTCGGCCTGCAACTGACCGGCCCGGGCCGCATCGGTGGTGGCGGCACTGTCGACGAGCACCATCCGCAGTTCGGCCAGCCGGCCGATGTCCCGGGCGGTGAGGACACGGGTGCCGTCGTACTCGGGTCGGGCACCCTCGGCCAGGGCGGTGGTGGCGTCGGTACGCAGGTCGACGGCGCGGTCCTGGGCGACCGTGTCCACCTCCGCGAGCATCGCGGACACGGCCCGCCGGACATGGTCCGGGTGGGCACCGGTGGACACCTGCACCACGGCACCGTCGGCGGTGTATGCCACGGTGGCCACCGGCACGAATGGCACCCCGGCCGGTGGGTCGGTCAGCTCGATCCGTACCCGGTAGGGGCCCTCCGCCGTGTCCAGGGTGACCGTGCCGGTGGCCGGGTCCACCCTCGACTGTTCGGGCAGCGGGCCGTCGGTCAGCGCCGCCTGCACGGCCTCGGCGGTCCGGGCCGCATCGATGTCGAGCAGGGCACCGCCGAAGGTCGTACCGGCGGCGGCCTGCCGCAGGTCGGGCCCCTCGGCGAGGGTCGGGTCGGAGTCGGAGCCCGGCGGCCCGGCGGGTCCGTCGAAGTCGGCGGTATCGGTCAGGCTGCCAGGATCGGTCGGGTCGGCGGTATCGGTCGGGCCGTCCGGGTCGGTCAGGCTGTCGGTTCCGGTTCGGGCCAGACCTGCCGACCCTTGATCCGGCCCTCGCGTCGGGCCTGGGAGTACTCCTCCATGATCCGCCGGGGTGGCAGGCTGGAGTGAACCGTGATCACTCCCGTCCGGTCGATGATGTAGCTGCCCTGGCCCACCTGCATCCCCGAGGCCCGTTCCTGCTCCGAGAGTCTCTCCCGGGCCAGCCAGCCGAACTCGAACTCCCGAATCATTATCGGATTCCCGGTTCCCAGCAGCCGGCTGATCAGCGTCAGCGCCTCGTCCTCGGTCAACTCGCCCCTCTCCGTCAGGCACCATCATCGCCCAGAGGGCGTGGGTGTCCCGCACGTCGGCGGCCGGCATGTCCACCGACGTCGTGCCCGTCTGGGGATCCCACCACACCGGCGCCTCGGCGTCGGCCGGGAAGACGATCACGAAGGCGTGCGAGCCGTCGACCTGCGGTTGGCCGTTCTCGTCCAGGACGACATTGCCGGCGCCGTCGAGGAACAACCAGTCGGCGACGACGAGTGCCGAGGCACCCGGTCCGGCGTCGGCCACCTGCTGGTACAGGTCGGCGTACTGGGCGGCCACCGCCTCGGTACGTGCCGACAGGTCGGTGGGCAGAGCATCCGGGCCACCGATCCACTGCCCGCCGATCCACGCCTCGGCCCGCTCCAGTCCGCCCTGCTCCCCGGAGAGTCGGTCGATGGATCCGTCGGCCAGTCGGTCCGGCCACCGTGGGCGCGACACCTGCGGGTCACCGTGGAAGCTGGCCAGCGCCGACAGCGAACTGTCCAGGCAGTTGTTGCTCCGGCCCGGCTGATCCGGCCCGCCGTCGTTGACCAACCGCCCGTACGGGTGGGTGGAGGGGTCGGCGAACACCGCGTACCCCTGCGGGGTGGCCAGGCTGGCGGCCAGGTCGTCGTGGAAGCGGCGACTCTCCAGCGGTGCCAGTTCGCCCGGCCCGAACCGCCGGCCCTCCTGTAGCGACGGCGGCCCCGGGGTCAGGTCGCCTGGCGGCAGATCTCCGTCAGTTCGGCTTCCGTCGGCAGCGGCACCCTCGTGAAGTGGGCCACCTGGCGTTCCGCGGTCGCCCGGTCCACCCGTTCGATCGCGTGGCGTTCCGGATTCGCCCACAGGATCGCCGCCGCCACGTCCGGACGGAAGGTCCACGCGCCCGTCGGACGGTCCCAGATCACCGCCTGGGTCGGTCCCGAACTCTGCGCCTCGGCGATCACGTTGACCGGTGGACCCGTCGGATCGTCCGGTCTCCGCAGGAGGAAGTAGCCGAACGTCAGCGCCGTCATGCGGGCCCCCCATCAGGTCAGGATCCAGACCGGGCAGGTCGGACGCCGTCAATCCTCGCGCGGCGAGCACGTCGGCGAAGGTCTGCCCCTGCTGCCCGAGCGAGTCGAGGTACGCCTGTCGCACACTCGCCTGCCCGGGTGAGGCCATCCACTTCGCGAAGCTGGTGTTCTTCGGGGTGTCGAACCGTGCGGAGTCCGTTCCGCCCGGCATCCTCGCCGCGATGCCGTTGGCCTTGTTGATCGCGAGGATGTCCAGGAAGGCATGTATCCGAGCGGCCGGTGTCTGCGCGGGGTCCCGCATCACCTCGTACGGCACATGGGTCTGCTTGCCGATCGCGTAACTGGTCGCCGTCGGGAACTGCAACTCGAAGGTGCGTCCGGTCGGCGAGGTCAGGGTGCAGTTCAGTCCGAAGAACCGGTTGCCCGGGTGCCAGAAGTTCTTCAGGTCGGTGACCTGGTAGCCCTGCGCCTCCAGCGAGGACAGCACGGCGTCCACCGCCGGCCCGTACGCCTCGGTCTCCGGCCCCTGCACCGAGAACCGCACCACGTCGTTGACGGCCTCCAGCGCGGAGTCTAGGTCGTAGCCCAGCGGTTCCCACTCGGTGCGGTACTTGCGGGCCAGCGACTCGGCACCCTTGACCCGGTGCTGCTCGCCGAGGGTGCTCAGCGCGTCCGCCCCGGTCAGCCCAAGCCGGGCGTTCACCTCGGCATTGACCCCGTGCAGGTCGGCCAGGATCCGATCGGCGTCCAGGCGCGCGTCGGCCAGCGCCTCGTGCAGGGTCGTCTGATCCGACTCCGGGAGCCCGTCCAGGTACGGGCTCGGCGCCGGGTCGCCGTCCGGTGCCGGGGCGCCGGGGTCACTGGGGCCCTCGGTGCCGGGAGGGCTGCCGGGGTCACTCGGGCTGTCGGATCTGGTGCCGGCCGGACCGGACCGGGTCTCGGCCGCCGGGTTTCCGCCCTGCTGATCGGACCGTTCGGGGGGTACCTGGGTCCCGTCGGGCGCCGTCGAGTCCGGGGGTGCCGGTGGCCGGGCCTCGGTCTCGGTCTCGGTGTCGGTGTCGGTGTCGGTGACCGAGTGGCGATGCGGGTCGCCCTCGGCGTCGAGCACGATCGACCAGACGTTGCCCGGCTCGCCGTGCACCGGCTCGCGGTCGGAGATCAACTGGTTCTGCGCGTCGACCCAGATGATGGTGCCCTCGTGGTTGACGGCGTTCCAGGTGTGCGCTCCGTTGCCGTCCGGCTGGGTGGTGATGATCAGGGCCGCCGAGCCGGGGCCGGCGGCCCGCAGCGCGTCGGCGACCGCCTCCAGCCCCGGGTTGCCGGTTCCCTGGTGGGTGAACTCGGTGCGCAGGGCCTGTTCCTGCCGGGCCGTGCTGCCCTGTTCCACCTCGGCGGACGCAGCCGTCGGCGCGGCCACCTCCGGCCGACCGAACCAGGTGGCCAGGACGGAGAGCCCGACGTCCGCGCAGTTGTTGTCGCGCCCCGGGACGGTCGGACCACCGTCGTTGACCAGGGCCGCCCACTGCCCGACGCGGGGGTCCGGATGCACCACCGGTCCGCCGCTCGCCGGGTCGCGGGGCACGGCAGCGTCGAGGGCCTGCTGGTCGGCCTGTGCCGGGGGGACCAGGCCGTTCGGGTCGCCGTAGGGTCGGTTGTCGCTCAACGGCGGGCCGTTGCCCACCACACCGGGGACCGGCGGCTGGTAGGTCTGGGAGTCCCGCTCCGGGTCCGCGATCGGCTCGATGGCGAACTGCGGCAGGAAGTGGGCGCAGGAACGGCAGGGCGGCCGGTGGTGCCCCAGGTCGTAGACGATGTCGTTCTGCCGCGCCGGTCTCACCTGATGAGTGATGATCTTGGCGCCGTTGAGGGCGTCCAGCGCGTACTGCTCGAACTGGCCAGGCTCGCCCGCCGCGCGCCACTGCGCTTCGAGCCGGTAGAGCTGATCAGAGACCAGGGCCACCTCGGCGCACTTGCCGTGCCCACTGCCGGTTCCGTCCGGCAGGGCCGCCGCCGTACGGTCCAGTGCGGCCTGCGCCAGCGGATGCACGGCCGGCTGGGTCGGCGGCTTGGTGCCCTTGTCCGCAGTCATGCTGGTGTGGGTGGTGATGCCACCGTCGGGCATCAGCAGGGCACCGGAGGTGCCGGGCTGCTTGGCCCGGGAGATCGAACCGTCCTTCACCGCCCGCCGGGCGGCCTCGGCCAGGGCCCGTGACGCCTCGATCAGCGCCCGCTCCACCTCCGGGCCGGTCGGATCGCCGTCGACCGCCGTCGGGGCCAACTGCCAGCTGTGCGTACCACCCCCGGTCGGTCCTTCGGAGCGCCGAACAGTGTTCGGATCCACCGGGCCCCGGTCGGTGCCCGGCACCGCCGGATCGCCCGGCTGGAGGGTCCCCGTGCTGACCGGGGCCACGATGACGACCGGCCCGCCGGTCGTCGACCGATCAGCCGGATCGGCCCGGTCAGCCGGATCGGCCCGGTCAGCCGGTTCGGCCCGGTCAGCCGGTTCGGCCCGGTCAGCCGGTTCGGCCCGGTCAGCCGGTTCGGCCCGGTCGGCCGGTTCGGCCCGGTCGGCCGCCGGGTCCGTGGCGGCGTCCGGGGTCCCGGGCGTGGCCTGCACCTCGGTGCCCGCACGCGCGGGGGTGGTGTTCGCATCGACCCCCGCTGGCGTGGACGCGACATTCGGCGTACCGCCTGCCGTCTCGGCCGGGGCGGCAGGGCTGGCCTCGACCTGCGGGGCCGGACCGGCATTGGCCTGCGAGACCGGGCCAACGTTGGCCTGCGGGGTTGGGTTGGCGTTGGCGGGCGAGGCCGGGTTGGTGTTGACCTGCGAGACCGAGTTGGCAGTGGTCGGTGGGGTCGGGCTGATGTTGGTGGGCGGGGCCAGCGAGACCGATCCGGCCGAGTTCGCGGCCGTGGTGTTCGCCGGTGCTCTCGGGGCCGGTGCCGTTTGGATACCGGTGTTGCCGCTGGTGGGCGTGGTGGTTGTGGCCGTCGGGGTTCCCGGCGCGGTGGCCGAGGGGGTCGACGAGGAGGTCGACGGCGTGGGAGCGGGATTGCCGGCGGGCGGCGCGGTGGTCGCCTGCGGTGGGCTCACCGTGCTGGTCGGTGCGACCGTGCCCGGGGTCGGTCCGGCCGCAGGGCCGACCGGTGGTGCGCCGGGCAGCATGGCCGGTGGGAGGTCCGCGGCGAGCGGATCCGCCCCGGTGACGACCGGGGCGCGGGTACCGTCGCCGCTCGTACCGACGCGGCCGGTGTCCGGAACCGGGCCTACGCCGGGAGTGTGGCCGGACGAGGTGTCGACGGGCGCACTCTGCACCGCATCGGACGAGGTGTCGGCCGGGGAACTCGGAGCCCGGTCGCCGGTGGTGTCGGCCACTGGGCCCTGGGATCGGTCGCCGGTGGTGTTCGTCGGGGTGTCCCGAGCGGCCTGCTCGGCTGGCGGCCCGCCGTCGACCCGGTCGGCCGGGCCGGTCTGCCCGGTGGAGTCGGACCCGGGGCGGTCGGTGGTGGGGGCCTCGCTGACCGGCGTAGCCGGATCGGTCCGGGTGCCGTCCGGGCCGGTCTCCCCGCCCGGAGCTGCCGGAGAGGGGGTGCCTTCGTTCGGCACCCTGCCGCCGGTGGTGGCCGCCTCGTCGGGCTGGGTCGCTGCGGTGGTCTCGTCGACCCGCCCATCGGCAGCGGCGGGGCTGGGGTCGGTGGCACCGCTGGCCAGGTCCACATTGCCGGTCGCCGGGAAACCTGCCGTCGGGGAGCCGGTCGCCGGAGAACCGGCTGTCGGGGAACCCTCGGAGGGTGCGCCGGCGGCCGGATCGGTCGTTGCCGGGGCGAGGCTGATCGAACCCGACCCGCTCTGCGGTACGGTCCCCCCGCCGGACTGGCTGGTCCCGCCGCCTGTCTGGCCGGTACCGCCGCCCTGCTGACCGGTGTCGGTCTCCGTCGCTCCACGGCCGGGGCCGCTCGAAGTGCCCCCTTCCGCGCCGGTTGCACCGGCGCCACTGTTGGTGTTGCCGAGGTTGCCGAGGTCCGCCCCGCCTACCCCGGAAGAAGGATCGAAACCTGCGCCGAGACCTGCCCCGGGGGTGATCGAGACGTTCAGCCGGTCGAGGCCGAGGTTGGTGACCTTCGCGGCCATGTTGCCGGTGGCGCCACCGGCGAGGGTGGCGCCGGTGCGACCGGCACCGCTGGCGAATCCGCCGAGGAAGGCGTCCGCGCCGGGGAGGACGAACTGTTGGTTGACGCTGGCGTTGGCGAGCACGCTCGCGGCCGGTGAGATGAGGGCGTTCTGGGCACCTGAGGCGATGCTGTTGGTGCCCCAGCGCACCACCCCGCTGCCCGGGAAGGACAGCCGGTTCGGGCTGAACGAGAAGGGCATCCGGGGCGCCGCCCTACGGCCGGCCCAGTTCATGCCGGAACCCAGCACGGCACCGTACGCGCCGCCGACGCCCGCCGTCAGGGTCCGGTTGCCGTCCCACTGGCGTCGCTCGCCGCTGCGCATCTGGTACGCCTGGGCGCCGACATCGATGATCAGCTCCTCGCCGATCTCCTCCAGCAGCTCCAGGCCCAGCCGGTTGAGGCCCTGCCGGAAACCCTGACTCGTGACGATCTGCCCGACCCGGGACCCGGCGGTGCGCAGTGCCGCCTGCATCCCCGCCCGGGTGAGCAACTGCCGTCCCATCTGGGCGATGAGCCGACGGAAGGCGACCGTCACGGCCTGTCGGCCAGCGGCCAGGATGCCCGGGATGGCACCGGCGGAGACCCCGCCCAGCCAGGCCATAAGCAGGGCGACGAAGACCGCGATGACGGTGATCATGACGGCGATCAGCACGGTCAGTTTGGCGTACTCGATCTCCAGGGCCGCCTGGTCGCAGCCGGATGCGTAGGCGGCCGCGATCTCGTGGATCAGGGGCAGTCCGGTGTTCGGGTCCACCCCGATCTGGTTCCACAGGGCACCGAAGGCCTCGCCGGCCCCGCCACCCCAGTTCTGAAGAATCTTCATGACCGCCGGGTCGGCCTCGGAGAGGGTCTCCCGCACCAGGTCAGCCAGGGACTGCCAGGCATCGGCCAGCTCGCGCATCCGGTCCTCGTCGCCGGTGGGCCACGCCTCACCGGCGCTGACCCAGCAGATGGCGTCCCAGACCCAGCCGTACTCGCCCAGCGAGTCCTTGGGATTGGGTATCGCCACTCCGTGCGCCCCTCTGTCCGATGTCTACCGCGAAGTGCAGAACGGCTACTTGCCGCCGCCTCCGAACAGCGTCTTGACCATGTCGTCGGTATCCACGGTGCCCTCCACGGCGCCCTTGACCGCCGGACCCATCTGCTCCACCACGGGCACGATGTCGCCGGTCAGGTCCAGCACCTTCTGCGCCGGCTGCTCACCGTCCAGGTAGCTCTTGTTGAACTCCTTGCCGGGCTCGTCGTCGCCCCAGGGCCGGGCACCGTTGAGGGTGTTGATGGTGCCGGCGAGACCCCGCCAGCGAGCGGCCAGTTGGGCGCCGGCGGTGGTCAGGGTGGCGGCACCCTCCAACGCGCCGTCCGGGTTGACGAAAGTCTCGCGGAGCTCGGTCATCGCTTGTCCTCCCCGGGCAGGTCACTGTCCAACTGGCGGAAGATGCCGTCCAGGTCGTGGTCGATGTAGGCCTGGAACTGGCTGTCCGGCACGTACGGCTGGAGCAGTCGCTCGACCTCGCCCATCACCTCCGCCGTGGCGCGGTGGATGGTCTCGGTGACCGTGGCGGACAGTTCCTTGGAATTCGGGCGACGGTAGATGCGCGGATCGAACTCGACCTTGGTCACCTGACCGCGCGGCCCGACGGTGACGGTGACCAGACCGTCGTCGGAGGTGACCGTCGACTTCACCGCCTTGAGCTGCTGCTGGAGGTCGCCGACCCCGGAGCGCATCCGCTCGAACTGGGCCATCAGCTCGTCGGCACGAGCGCGCAGCGCCTGTACGTCCATGGCGGTGTCCCTCCCCGTCGCGCCCCTGCCACATGACGACTCGACCATACTGAATGTAGGCGACATCAGGGATGGGCGACCGGTCGCTAGGATGCACCGGCACCGGTCGACCGGAGGTGAGCAGGAATGGTCCGCAGCCGTCCTATGGCGACTCTCGCCCTGGTGGGAGCGGTGCTGACCACGGCACTCGCGGTCTCCGCTCCGGCACCGGCCCAGGCAAATCCGGCGATATGCCAGAACCCGAGCGACCCCGGCGAGGTCAACACCGAGACCCCGTGGCATCAGCGGTGGCTGGCCCCGCAGCGGGTGTGGCCGTTCAGCACGGGCGCCCAGGTACGGGTAGCGGTGATCGACTCCGGCACCGACAGTAGTCATCCCCAGTTGGCGGGGCGGGTGGCCACCGGATTCGACGCGCTGCGTGGCGCACCGGGCGGCGACGTGGACTGTGTCTCGCACGGTACGGCGGTCGCCAGCATCATCGCCGCCGCCCGGCAGGAGGGGGTGGGCTTCCACGGCCTGGCACCGGACGTCACGATCGTGCCGATCCGGGTCAGTGAACGCAACGCCACCGAGAGCGCGGACACCGCCGGTGCCTCCGTCAGCGGCGCGGTCTTCGCCCAGGCGATCATGCGGGCGGTCGACGACGGCGCCAAGGTGATCAACATGTCGGTGACCCTCTACCGCCCGGACCCTGATGTGCAGCAGGCGATCCGGTACGCGGTCGACAAGGACGTCGTACTGGTCGCCGCCGTGGGCAACCTGCACCAGGACGGCGCCCGGCCCGATCCGGTGCCCTACCCCGCCAGCTACGAGGGGGTGATCGGAGTGGGCGCCATCGACGAGACCGGCTCCCGCATCCGGCAGTCCCAGATCGGTCCGTACGTGGACATCGTGGCCCCGGGTGGGGCGGTGGTGGCGGCGACCAGGCTGACCGGTCACGCCGCGTACGACGGCACCAGCTTCGCCACTCCGATGGTCAGCGCGACCGCCGCGCTGATCCGTGCGGCGGAGCCGGGGCTGTCGGCCAATGAGGTCACCCGGCGGATTCTGGCCACCGCCGATCCGGCCCGGGGCGACGCGGCACACGGCTACGGCAGCGGGGTGGTCAACCCGTACCGGGCGGTCACCGAACGGCTGACCACCGCGAAGCCGGTGCCACCGCCGCCGCTGCCGGAGGTGCCGCAGAACGCGGCGGCCGAGGCCCGTGCCGAACGCTGGGCCCTGTTCGGCCAGTTGGCCCTCTGGATCGGGCTGGGCCTGGCCACCATCTCGATCGGGGTGGCGGTGCTGGCTAGTCTGCTGCCGCGTGGGCGGCGTACCCGGTGGCGGCCCACCCGACCGGCCGCACCCCCGCCCGCCCGGCCGGAGATCGACGAGCCTGAGGAGGTCTTCTTCCGGGTACCCTCCTCGACCTCGCGGGGCTGACGGCGGCACCACCCGACCCGGAAACCCGCAGCATCAGGCGCCCCGAACCCACCGGGGGGGTAGACATGACGATGGCCCGGCGGATCGCCGGGCCATCGGGTGTAGCGGGAGCGGCTCAGCCGCCGAACTTGGCCCGGTTGGCCGCCTCGCGGGCCTGCATCTTGCCGGCCGACTCGCGCAGCGCCCGCTCGATGCGGGTGAGCAGGTCACGCAGGTCGTTGGCGGCGGACTCCCACTCGCGCTGGCGCTGGAAGTACGCCTCGCGGGCTTCGCCGTCCCAGGTGGCCAGCAGCGGGGCGATGCCCGACTTGAGGCCCTCCAGCTCGCTGGTCATGTTCCGGACCGAACCGTTACAGCTGTCGGCCGCCGCGTTCAGACCGGCGAAGTTGTACTTGATTTCCATCGTGAGTTCCCCCGTCAGAGCTTCAGTGCTGCGGTGATCTGACCGGCGGTCGCACCGGCGCTGCTCATGTCGGCTCGGACCTCTTCGTCGCTGACGTCGTAGTCCTTACCGGCCGAACCGACGGCCTCGGCGATCGCGCGCAGCGCGATGTTGAGCCGGGCCATGTCCTGGTCGAACCGCTCACGAACCTGCTGGAACGAACCCGCCCCAGCACCCTTCCACTGGTCGTAGAGCGGCGCGAGCTCGTTCATCAGCCCGTTCAGGTTGCTGGTGAGCCGATCGGCGACAGCATCGACGTCACCCTCGGTCTTCAGCATCAAGCCGGTGTCGGTACGCATCGACATGGCGGAAGTCACCCCCGTCCTCGTTTGGGATCGCCCCGCAGGCATCGGGGGCGGTCTTTCAGTCGGCGCTCACGCACCATCGTCGCTCGAACGGTAACGGGTCGCATCCAGCCCGCGCTAGACCGGCGACCCGGCTACCACTCCATTATGGGTGGTGACCGTCATTCCGGATCAAGTGCCTGTTTCGCACTGGTCGGATCGAGTGCCGGTCCGGCGGGCAGCCGCACCACCAGGCTCGCCGGCAGGCGTACCGGTTGCACACCCGAGTAGCCGAGCATCGCCGGCACCCCCTCGGAGGCCAGCGGATAGCGGTAGCCCAGGTCGGTGACCAGGTTCAGGGTGCCGTTTTCCTGATCGGGCGAGGACAAGGCGTTGACCAGTACGCCGTAGCCGGGCTCGATGACGACCCGGTCGGCCAGCGGGACTCCGCTGCCGGTCTGCTCCCGGGTGCGCACCGGTTCCCGTACCGGCTCGACCTGCGCGTCGAGCAACACGGTCGGCTCGTTCTGGCCGGGCTGGTACTCCGCACAGATGGCCGGGTCGCTGCCGCTGAGCCGGGCGATCTCCGGGCGCTGCTCCGGTGCGCGGTGTCGCCCCTGCTGGGGCGGAGAGGCCTTAGGTGCGGCGGCGGCCGTACCGGCGGCGAGTTCGATCGGTACCGGTTTGCTCCCGTCCTGGTACGCGGCCTGGGTCTCGCCGTCGGCCAGCAGGACGTCCGCCTGGACGGGGGTGATCGGGACCAACCGCTCCCGCTCGACGACGTAGTACTGGCGGCTGTCGTTCTGGCTCTTGACCACATAGACCTGACCGACCCGGGCGTTCGGCAGGGCGGTGGAGGAGGAGCCCCGGTCGGGCACCCGCCGAGGGGTGATCGTCTCACCGGCGGGCAGGGCGTTCAGCCACGCCCCGCCGACCTCGACCACCGGTTCGGCGGTCATCACCAGACCCTCCAGCACAATCTTCTCGTTGCGGATCTCGTACCGGTGGTCGCGCCAGACCAGGTGCAGCCGTTTGGTCTTGCGGTCGCGGACCAGCAGGGCCGCGTCGCCCGGCTCCCGGCCCCCGCTGGGCGCCCGGCCGACGGTGAGCACGGTGGTGGCGACGACGCCGCCTGCCGGGTCCCGGGCGGGCTGGGTGCACAGGGTCCACGCGCCGTCCAGGATGCGGCCCGCTGCCGGCAACGCGTCCGGTGCGTCCGGGATGCCGATGCGGGGACCTCGGGGGGTGCCGACCAGGGAGTTGCGGGACACCGACACCGTCGGCGCGGCCGACTCCAGGGCCAGCAGGGCGGAGGCGTAGTTGACCACTGGGTGCAGCCGGCCCTCCCGGTACAGGTACCGGGTGCCGGTCTCCTTCTCCAGGATGACCCCGCCGCCGTCCTTCCACTTGGTAGCCCCACCCGGGCGCAGCAGGCCGTACACCCCGACCCCGGCCAGGCAGAGCACCGCCACCATGACACTGGCGAAGCCGGCACCACCCAACCGGCGGAACGGCGCCGCCTCCGGGTCCGGCTCGCGGGCCACCAGAGCGGAGGTCATCCGCTGCACGAAGAACTGGTACGACTGAACCTGGTCCCGCCGCGACGGCATGGCACCCTCCCCCTGGCGTACGCCGGCACGGTCACGATCGCCGGACCGCGGTGCCTACCATAGGCACGATGTCGAGCCCGCCGGTTCCCGCACCCGGCGTCGACCCTCGACGCCGACGACGGCAGCCCGAGGAGCGCAACGATGATCAGTCGTGACCAGGCCCTGGCGATCGCCCGTCAGTGGGCCGGTGCCGGTCGGCCCGGGCCCCCGCCCGAGGTCTTCCTGCACGAGTTCGACCTGGGCTTCGTCGCGTGGCGGGCCGAACCGGCGGCTGCGGCCACCGATGGGCCCCCGGCGCCACCGCCGGCCACGGGCTACCCCCGGGCGGTCATCGACCGGGAGACCGGGGAGGTGTCCCAGTGGCCGTCGCTGCCGGAGCACCTGATCGCCGAGCGGTACGCCCGCCGCCAGGCGGCCGAGGGTCGCTTCCCGCCGGAGGTGCGCCACGTCCTGGAGTCGGCCGGGTGGTTCCCCGGGCGTGATGTCACCTCGGCGGTGGATCACTGGATGGTCCGGTTCGCCGATGATCTGGCGGGTCTGGAGTGTCCACCCACGGCACGGGCCGCGCTGACCGAGTTCGGTGGCCTGACCCTGCCCCAGTTCGGCCGCAGCGGCCGACCCGGCGGGGGCTTCACCAGCTACCTCCACCCCACCCGCGGTGGGGTGACGACCGAGGGCGCCCGGGGCTTCATCGAGGAGTACGACAACCCGGTCTACCCGATCGGCAACAACGAGGACGGCCCCTCCGAGCTGGTGATGGACGCCCAGGGACGGGTCTTCCTGCTGCACTGGGCCGACGAGTTCCTCGTCGGACCGGATCTCGACTCGGCCATCGTCAGCCTGATCCGGGGCGACGAGATGACCGAGGCCAGTGAGCTCGACTGGTGAGGGTCAGCCGTTGATCGCGCGCATGAAGGCGTACAGGCCGAGCACGCTGCAGGCCACCGGCACCACGGCCAACTGGAGCAGGATGTCCAGGATGTCGCCGAACCGGGCCAGTCGGGGCGAGGGGGCCCGCCGGCTGTAGGCGAGCCCGGCGGCGGCGGAGATCCCGGCGGCCACCAGCGCCACCGGCAGCACGGCCAGCACCCGGGCCGCCGTGGAGGCGTCCGCAGCGCCGACCAGGGGCAGCAGACCCAGACCCACCAGGCCGACGGCCAGCATCGGAACCCGGTGCCGGACGGTCGGCACCAGCCGCGCCCGCAGCAGGTAGCCCAGCGAGACCACGGCGGCGAGCAGCAATGCGGCGGTCGTCCCGGTGGCGGTGAGCACCACCAGGCAGCCGATGGTGACCAGGAAGGCACCGAAGATCATGCCGGTGAGCACCTCGTCGGCCCGGGCGGTGGCCTGGTAGATCACCTCCCGCTTCGGTTGCGGTTCGTCGCGCAGCAGATCCTCGGCGGTACGCGGCAGGGCCGGCATCGGCATCTTGCCCAGCCGGACGGAGAGCAGCGGCATCGCCGGCAGCAGCAGGGCCACCGCGCTGACCACGACGGCGCTGCCCTGCGCGGCGTCCATCGAGCCCAGCGCCAGCAGTCCACCGACCATGCCCCAGAAGCCGACGAAGACCGCCGCCACGAAGACCCGGGTGGCGTCCCCCACCCCGAGCAGGCCGAGCAGACCGGACAGCAGCAGCACGGCCGAGCCGAGCAGGATGTGCGGTGCCCCCAGTGCCCACACCGACTCCCCGGTGCCGATCACCAGCACCCCGCCGACGAAGGCGTAGGGCAGGCCGGCGGCGGCCACCACCGCACCGGCCAGCGAGTCGGCCATCGCCCGGGACAGCACGATGCCGCAGATCAGCAGCAGCGCGGCGGCGCCGAGGGCCACCGCGCCGCCGAGCCAACCGGGTTGTTCGGAGGTCACGATCACGGCCAGGCCGAGCAGCAGCAGCACCCCGGCCACGATCAGGCCGGTCAGCCGGGTGGCGAACGGGGTCCAGGCCACGCCCCGCCGCCGGGCCCCGTCGGCCACGGCCTCCATCAGATCGTCGTACGCCAGCTCCGGCCACTCGGTACGGCGGGGCACCAGGTGCAGGGTCTCGCCGTCGCGGACGTTCTGGGCGGCGAGGGTACGGCTCAGGTCGACGGCACTGCCGTCACTGCGTCGCAGCATCCAGCCACCGTGGGCGGTGCCGTCCGAGGGTTCCTCGTCGGCTTGACGCAGCACCGCCGGCAGCAGCCCGACGAGCGGCAGGTGCTCGGGCAGGGCTAGGTCCAGCCGCCGACTGGGTGCGACGACGGCGATACGCGCGAGTCCGGTTCCGGCCTGGGTGACCACTGAAGACCCTTCGGTACGCGAAGCGGGCCCGATCGATCGGCCCGCTGCTGTCATGACGGGAGAAGGCTACCTACCATGTGCCGGTGACGCGGGTGCCGGTTCGCGGCGGTGGCCGAGCGTACGGGGGTTCCGGGCGTGACCATCACGCCCAGGAGAGGCAACGGAGGTCTGTCACGTGAGCACGGTCGTCGTCAAACGACCCGCCCGACAGCCGGAACCGGAGTACCCCTCCGGCGAGGTGCTCCTGGACCCGCCTCCAGAGGTACCTCCGCCCAGCGGCAAGGCGTGGGGGCAGATGATGATGATGCTGCCGATGCTCGCCGGCTCCTTCGCGATGGCCCTGATGTTCGCCGGTCGCGGCGGGTCGACCCTGGGATATGTCACCGGCGGCCTGTTCGGGCTCTCCGCCATCGGGATGCTCGGGGCCCAGTTGACGAACAACTCCGGGGGCCCGAGCAAGCAGGAGATGCTGCAGAAGCGCCGGGAGTACATGACCCACCTGTCCCGGCAGCGGCGGCGGGTCCTCAAGACCATCCGCCGACAGCGGGAGGCCGCCTTCTACCGGCATCCGGATCCGGACACCCTGTGGTCCCTGCCGCTGGGGCCCCGGCTGTGGGAACGCCGCCGCAGCGACGTGGACTTCGCCACCGTCCGGATCGGCCTGGGCCCGCAGGAACTGGCCACTCCGCTGGTGCCGCCCCCGGCCACCTCGTTGGAGAAGTTGGAGCCGATGTGCGCACTGGCCCTGCGCCGGTTCCTCACCACCTACGGCGAGGTGCCGGACCTGCCGGTGACCATGGCCCTGAACGGTTTCGCCCGGGTGCATCTGCGGGGCGACACCGACGCCGCCCGGGGCATGGTGCGGGCCGTGCTGGCCCAGGCGACCGCCTTCCACGCCCCGGACGACATGCTCGTCGCGGTCTGCGTCTCCCCGGATCGTCGCGACGACTGGGAATGGACGAAGTGGCTGCCACACGCGCTGCATCCCTCGCGTACGGACGCCCTGGGGCAACTGCGCCTGGTCTCCCCCTCGGTGACCGGTCTGGAGGCGATGCTCGACGACGTGCTGGCCAGTCGGCCCCGGTTCAACGCCAGCGGCGGAGGGACCCAGGTCGGCGGGCCACACGTGCTGGTGGTCATCGACGGTGGTGACACCGCGGGTTCGGACCACCTGATGACCGACGGCGGGGTGGAGGGGGTCACCCTGCTCGACCTGTCCACCCCGGCGCCCCGGATGCTCGACCGGGCCCGTCTGGTGCTCGACGTGACCACGGATCGGCAGCTACGCAGCCTGACCGTGGACGGTCCGGCGGAGATCGGCCGGGCGGACGACTGCGGGGTGGCCGAGATCGAGGCGCTGGCCATGCAGTTGGCTCCGCTGCGGCTGTCGGCCGCCTCCCGGGGTGGTGGCGACACCCCGCTGAGCAGCGAGATGGGTCTGACGGAGCTGCTGGACATCGGTGACCCGTACGAGTTCGAGGTCGATCGGGCCTGGCAGCCGCGACCCAACCGGGACCGGCTGCGGGTGCCGATCGGCATGGGTACCGACGGTGGCCCGGTGGAGCTGGACCTCAAGGAGTCGGCGCAGGACGGCATGGGCCCGCACGGGCTGCTCATCGGTGCCACCGGTTCCGGTAAGTCCGAGCTGCTGCGCACCCTGGTGCTGGCCCTGGCCGCGACCCACTCGTCGGAGAGCCTCAACTTCGTCCTGGTCGACTTCAAGGGCGGTGCCACCTTCACCCGGCTGGACGGCCTGCCGCACACCAGTGCCGTGATCACCAACCTCGCCGACGAGTTGCCGCTGGTGGACCGGATGACCGACGCCATCAACGGCGAGTTGGTCCGCCGACAGGAGTTGCTGCGTTCGGCCGGCAACTACGCCTCGCAGCGTGACTACGAGAAGGCCCGGGCTGCGGGTGCTCCGCTGTCGCCGCTGCCGAGCCTGCTGATCATCTGTGACGAGTTCTCCGAGCTGCTGACCGCGAAACCCGACTTCATCGACATGTTCGTGCAGATCGGTCGGGTGGGTCGGTCCCTCGGCGTACACCTGCTGCTGGCCTCGCAACGGCTGGAGGAGGGGCGGCTGCGCGGGCTGGACACCCACCTGTCGTACCGGATCGGTCTGCGGACCTTCTCGGCGATGGAGTCACGGGTGGTGCTCGGCGCGACGGACGCCTACGAGTTGCCCCGCTCTCCCGGGCACGGCTACCTGCGCTTCGGCACCGAGCCGCTGGTCCGGTTCAAGGCCGCGTACGTCTCCGGGGCCTACCGCAGCAAGACCGCCGCAGCGGTGGCGGCCGGTGACGGCGAGGACCGGGTACGCGAGTACACCACCGGCTACGTGGCGCCGCCGGTGACCCGTACCCCCAAGGAGGAGGAGGCTCCGGAGCCGGTCGACGGGGTCGGCGAGAGTGTGCTGGACATCCTGGTCGGGCGGCTCACCGGCCGGGGCAAGCCGGCCCACCAGGTGTGGCTTCCACCGCTGGCCGAGCCGCCGACCCTGGACCAGCTGCTGCCGCCGTTGACCGCCGACCCGGCCCGTGGGGTGACCGTGGCGCACGCCGGTCTGCTGGGCGAGTTGCAGGTGGCCGTCGGCATCGTCGACAAGCCCTTCGAGCAGCGCCGGGACGTGCTCTGGTTCGACCTGGCCGGGGCGGCCGGTCACGCCGTGATCGTCGGAGGGCCGCAGAGCGGCAAGAGCACCCTGCTGCGGACGATGGTCACCTCGCTGGCGCTGACCCACACCCCCCGGGAGACCCAGGTGTACTGCCTGGACCTGGGCAGCAGCGCCCTGTCCTCGCTGCGGGACCTGCCGCATGTCGGTTCGGTGGCGACCCGGCTGGACGCCGGCCTGGTCCGGCGTACGGTCGCCGAGTTGCAACTGTTGATGGGCGAGCGGGAGCGGCGTTTCGCCGAGCGGGGTGTCGACTCGATGGCCGAGTACCGGCGGGCCCGCCGGCACGGCCAGCACGACGACGACCCCTTCGGCGACGTGTTCCTGGTCATCGACGGCTGGGCGACGTTACGCTCGGAGTTCGAGGACCTGGAACCCACAATCAACGACATCGCCAACCGGGGACTCTCCTTCGGCATCCACCTGATCGTCACCGCCGGCCGCTGGATGGACCTGCGGCCGGCCGTCCGGGACGTCTTCGGTACCCGCATCGAGTTGTGGCTGGCCGACGCCAGCGACTCCCACCTGGACCGCCGGGCGGCGATGAACGTGCCGGAGAAGGCACCCGGGCGCGGCATCACCCCGGACGGACAGCAGTTCCTGGCGGCGCTGCCGCGCATCGACGGTTCCCAGGAATCGGAAACCCTGCCCGAGGGGGCCCGCAAGCTGGCCACCGACCTGGCCGCCGCCTGGCAGGGGCCGGGTGCCCCACCGATCCGGCTGCTCCCGCCGAACGTCCCGTACGGCAGCCTGCCGAACACCGGGCAGGCCGGGATCCCGATCGGCATCGCCGAGGTCGACCTCACCCCGGTGCACCTGGACTTCGCCACCGATCCGCACTTCATCCTCTTCGGCGACGGCGAGTCCGGTAAGAGCACCTTCCTGCGGGCGCTGGCGCAGACCATCGTCGACACCCGGGACCTGACCGAGGCGCGGCTGGTCATCGTCGACTACCGGCGCAGCATGCTGGGCGACATCGAGACCCCACACCTGATCGGGTACGGCTCGACGGCGCAGATCACCGAGAGCATCGTGGCCGAGGTCGCCGCCGTCATGCGGGACCGGCTGCCGCCGGCGGACATCAACGCGGAGCGGCTGCGGGCGCGCGACTGGTGGAAGGGGCCGGACCTGTACGTCCTGGTCGACGACTACGACCTGGTCGCCGGTGCGGGCAGCAATCCGCTGACCCCCCTGCTGGAGTTCCTGCCCCAGGCCCGGGACATCGGTCTGCACCTGGTCGTCGCCCGCCGCACCGGCGGGGCGAGCCGGGCGCTCTACGAGCCGGTGCTGATGCGGCTGCGCGAGATCAGCACCCCCGGCATCGTGATGTCCGGCAACCGGGACGAGGGAGTGCTGCTCGGCACCGTGCGGCCCGGACCCCTGCCTCCGGGTCGGGGCTGGCTGGTCTCCCGACGGGGCGGTACCCGGTTGGTGCAGTTGGTGAATCTTCCACCTCGTGGGTAGGTGACCCACGGGGTTGCCTGACCGGACTACCGTCAGCCAAAGTGGACCCGCGGTGTGCGGCTGCGTCGATCCGAGAGCGGAGAGCGAGCAGGCGCCAGCACTGTGTGAGCCAACGGGGGAGGGACCATGAGCGGCGAGTGGCTCGTCAACGAAACCATCGACGTCGACGTCAACCAGTTGCAGGACTTCGCCACGGCCATTCGGAAGGAGCTGGAGAGCAACTTCCAGCCCAGCTTCGAACGGGGCCTGAGCCCGATGCTCACCGTGCAGGCACCCTTCGGTAGCGGCGGGCTGAAAGAGGCCGCCTTCTTCCGGGGCCGGCACGACGAGAGCCGGATGGCCGTGTCGCACCTGATCGGCGATGTGATCAAGGGTCTGACCGCGCTGAGCGCGGCGGCCACCTCCATCTCCGGTGAGTACCTGCTGGGTGACGCGCTGGCCGAGGCCACCAACGACGACGTCTACAACGCCTTCAACGCGGTGGACGGCCAGAACACCCTCAGCGGCCAATGGCAGCAGCAGGGTGACCCGACGGAGGCCGTACCCGAGCAGGCGAGGAACCCGGAGCCCGTCGGTCCGTATCACGGGATGGACTCCTGCCCGACGGAGGACACCCGGGAGAAGGCGCCCGAGTGGACCGCCTCGGAGACCGTGGGCGACGGTCCGGGAGCGTACGAGATCCCGCGCGAGGACCAGCGCATGCACGGTGACGAATTCCGACTGGACCAGTCGAGCCTGCGATGACGACTGCCAGGTGCTGCGGGGGACCTGAGGAGCGGGAATGAGCGACGACTACTACGGCTACACGCCGATCAGCTACCCGGCGTACGGGGGGATGCGGGACGACTACGCGGCCGAGCGGGCCGACCAGTCGACGCCGTACGAGCCCACCAAGTGGGACGGCGTCAACATCGAGCAGATGTGGGAGTACGTCCGCAAGGAGAGCGACGAACGCACCACCGCGCTCGCCGAGATGTGGCGGCGGACGGCGAGCCTGCTGGAGTCCACCCGGGACAACCTCCAGCGCCACGCCAACGCCCTCGACGCCAAGTGGAAGTCGCCGGCCGCTCGGGTCTTCATGTCGAAGGTGGGTGCGACCCTGCACTCGCTGGACGAGTGGAAGAACGTGGCCAGCAACAACGCCACCGGCCTGGAGCAGTTGGCCAGCAAGATCTCGACCGCCCAGCGCGAGATGACCCAGCTGTGGCAGGAGTACACGGCCGAGCAGAAGCGCCAGCAGGACATCTTCGAGAAGGACAAGGCGAAGATCACCTTCGGCGACATCTTCGGCGACAAACACAAGACGTACGAAGAGGTCCAGAAGGAGTTCCACCAGCGGGCCAAGAACATCGCCAAGCCCCTGGCCGACATGTACATCGACGTGTACATCTCGAACATCTCGCGCGGCGGCAAGTTCAAGGGCCCGACCGAGGCGGCCCTCTTCGACGGCCAGAACCCTCCGGGCGGACCGGGACGTCCCGGCGGCGGACCGGGGCGACCGGCCGGCCCCACCCGGCCCGGCTCCGGGCCACCCCCGAAGGTCACCGGCCTGGTCCGGGAGACGCCGAACCAGCCGAACCAGCCGGAACTGCCGCCCCGGCCGGGGCGGCCCGGCGAGCCGGAGATCACCGTCCCGACACCGGAGACCAGCACCCCCCCGACCACGCCCGAGGGGATCAACCTCTCCGGTGGCACCCCCACGGCTCCACCGGGGCCGGCACCCGCCCCGCCGCCGGTCACAGCCACCCCGAACGCTCCCGCGCCGGGAGGCCCACCGGGGTCGCCGATGCTGCCGCCGGGTGGCACCGGGCCGGTCCCGTCGAATCCGGGCCCCCGACCGAACGCCCCCCGGACCACCCTGCCGGGTTCCGGTGGTCCGCCCGCGCCGGGCAGCCGGGGTCCCGCACCGAACCGGCCGACCCTGCCGGGTGCCGGCGGCCCGGGCAGCGGCTCCGGTGCGCCGGGCAACGGCCGACGCGGCCCCACGCCGAACCGCCCGACCCTGCCGGGCAACACCGGTGTCCCCGGGCGCCCCGGTGCCGGTCCACTCCGACCGGCCCCGTCGACCACCCCGCCGCCGGCCAGCCCGCGCCTGCCGGGTTCCACGGCACCTCCCGCTCCGCGTGGCGGCACGCCCGGACGTCCCGCCTCGCCGCCCCCGAGCCTGGGTGGGCAGCGCGGCTCGGCCCCGGGCACCCCGTCCCGGCCGGGTGCCCCCCTCGGTGGTCGCCCCGCCACCCCGTCCGGCGGCCGGGCGACCGGCGGCCCGGGGGTGCCGGGCAGCGCCGGTAGGCCCGATCTGAACGGTCGTGCCGGTGCGGCACGTCCGGCACCGACCACCGGCCCGGCCCCCTCGCTCGGCGGCCGACGCGGTGGGCCGGTCCTGCCGGGTCCCCGCAAGGACGCCCAGCGTGACCAGGATCAGGACACCTGGGAGTACGGCGACGGCGACGACGAACTGTGGGCCACCGAGTCCTCCGCCGTCGGGGTCGTCGAGGCACCGGCGGAGCACCGCCCTCGGGAGCAGGGCAGGGCGCTGGGCCAAGGTTGAACACGGACGGGCCAGCTCACCGCAGCACCGGTGGCTGGCCCGTACCATGCGGTGAACGCCCGTTTTCGGCCGTCTCCGTAACGAACCACAGAGGAAGGTAGACGGGCATGCGTGTCCTCACCCGACCGGCTGCCGTCCTGGCGCTCAGCACCGCCAGCGTCCTGGCGGCGCTGGCCCTGCCCGCGGCGCCGGCCCTGGCGGATTCCACCAGGGACGGCTCATGGCATGTCAAGGCCCTGGAACTCCCCGAGCTACACAAGATCACCCAGGGTGAGGGTGTCGTCGTGGCCGTGGTGGACACCGGGGTGGATGCGAAACACCGGGATCTGAAGGACAACGTCCTGCCCGGCGTGGACCTCTACGACGAGGGCACCAAGGGTGGTGT
This sequence comes from Micromonospora sp. DT229, assembly GCF_049844505.1. NCBI lineage: Bacteria > Bacillati > Actinomycetota > Actinomycetes > Micromonosporales > Micromonosporaceae > Micromonospora > Micromonospora sp. DT229. The sequence continues at coordinate 31,604 of NZ_JBNCLD010000028.1, forward strand.
CGACCGGGTGGGCCACGGCACCGGAATGGCCTCGCTGATCGCCGGGCACGGGCACGGGCCGGGCAATGCCGACGGGGTACTCGGGGTCGCGCCGAAGGCCAAGATCCTGCCGGTGACCATCAAGGGCGCACAGAGCCCGCTGATCGCCCCCACGGCGGTCGCCGCCGGGATCAACTGGGCGATCGACAACGGTGCGGACATCATCAACGTCTCCCTCGGCAGCAGCTTCAACGAGGAACTGGACCGCGCGGTCGCTCGGGCCTACCAGCGCAACATCGTGGTGGTCGCCGCGGTGGGCAACCGCGAAGACATCATCATCAGCAACCCGGCTCGCCACCCGGCCACGATCGCCGTCAACGGGACCGACCGCAACGGTGTCATCAGCAAGAAGGCGGCCCTGCCGGCCGAAGAGGTGAACATCGCCGCCCCGGGCGAGGACATCGTCCAGGCCGCCCCCGGGAACAGGTACGTCACCTCGCTCGGCAGCAGCAGCAGCGCCGCGATCGTCTCCGGTGCCATGGCCCTGATCAAGGCCAAGTACCCGGACCTGGACGCGTACGAACTGTTCTCGCGGCTGCTGGAGACCACCCGTGACGCCGGGGCCCCCGGTCGGGACCTCGACTACGGGTGGGGGGTGCTCGACCTGCGGACCGCCCTGACCGGTGAGCCGGACGGCCGGGCCAGCCCTCGGGCCAGTGCCCCGCCGGCCGCCCCCCTCGACCCGGCCCAGGCCAACCCTCGGGAGCGCGACGACGACGTACTGATCCTCGTCTGGGCCGCCATCATCGCCGTACTCGTCCTGCTCGTCGGCGGGACCGTCGCCACCGTCTGGATGCTGCGCACCCGGCGACGCAACGCCGAACTCGTCGACGAGGGCCCACCTGCCCCGGTCGGCGCTGTGGGAGCCGGTGCCGGGCCCTGGAACGGCCCGGATCAGCCTGCGCAGACCTCGGACGAGGCCTGGCGGCGGCCTCCCGGCTGAGCGACCCGATCTCAGGAGGTCACCGATGTCGGCCACCCCGACCGGCGGGTTTCCGCCTCCACCCTCCGACCCTCACCCGACGCCGGGCGGGCTTCAGACGCCCGGCGGACACCCGACGCCCGCTCCGGCTGGCCCGGGCGGCAATCCCGCACCCGCTGCGGGGAATCCGCCCGCCCGGCCGCTCGTCGTCACCCTGGCGGTCCTGCTGATGCTGCCCTCCATCGTGACCTGGCTGATCGCCGGTATCGCCTTCTTCCGGGCCATGCTGGGGGCCGAGGGTGACGGGCTGGGTCGGGCACTGGTGGTGGGCATCGGAGCGGGGGTGCTGGCGATCGCACTGCTGGTGGTGATGCTCGGCGCGCTCGGGATCCTGATGGCCTGGACCGGCGACAGCGCCCAGGGGCTGGCCGTACCGGCCGGCTTCACCTTCGGGCTGTTCGTCGTCGTCCTCGTGGTGCTGCTGGTGCAGGGCAAGCTGAGCTTCGCGCCGACGATGGTCACCCCCCTGGTGGTGGGCGGGCTGGCCGGGGTGGCCCTAGCCCTGATCAAGAGCCCGCCGGCCCGCGCCTGGTTCGCCGGCCGACAGCGCTCACCGAAACCCGCCCGGCGGCGCTGACCAGCGGCGGGCGGCGGGCGGCGGGCGGCGGGCGGCGGGCGGCGGGCGGGGGATCGTCGCCGGATCGGTCAGGCGGGGGTCCAGCGGCGGGCGGTGGCGTCGAAGCGGGCCAGGAACTCGTCCCGGCCGTCCTGGTGCAGGCAGCGCAGTTCGGTGCCGTCCGGGACGACCAACGACTCCATCCGTGGCGACCCCTGATCCCACTCCGGGGGCGTGTCCTCACCGGGTATCCAGCGCAGCACCGCCACCCACTCGTCCGACTCCTCGAAGGGTGATCCCGCACCCAGCAGACCCAGCCGGCGGTAGAGCCGCAGCGGGGTGTCCCGTCCGGGCCCGTGCCAGGTGTGCACCAGACCGGCCGCCCGGTCGTACCCGTCGTCCAGATAGGCCGGGAGGTAGCGGTGGGCGATGACCAGTTGCAGCCGCAGCGGGATGTCCGCAGCGGGCCCGTCGTCCTCGTCGGTCGTCGGCTGGGCGGCGGGAGGCGATACCGGTACCCCCACTGTCGACGGGTCGGCGTACGCCGCGCTGACCCGCCGGCCGCGCTCCTGCTCGGCGGCACCGTCGAGTACGACCCGCAGCTCGCCGAACCAGTCGCGCAGGGTCAGCACCGCCGCGCCGGGCAGTGCTGCGGCCAGTGGCGTCTCCGGGTTGAGGGACAACTGCCAGGAGGGGTCCGGCCAGTGCTCGGTGACCTGGAGACTGCTGACCACCACCAGCTCGTGGTCTCCGAGGGCCTGTCGCAGCCGGGCCTCCGAGGTGAACACCGGCACGCTGGGTCGCCCCTGCTCGTCCGGCAGCACCCACCAGGGGAACTCCGGGTCGCCGAGGTCACGGGTCGCCGGGCCGCCCGGTCGCAGCGGAAGCACCAATTCGGTACGCAGCAGGGCGGACATCAGGGCGTCCGGGTCCTGCCGGTGGATCGCGTCGCGGAGCGGCTGCTCCGCCTCCACCGAGGCTGCGGTGAGGGTGGCGAGTTCCGCCGCGGTCAGTCGTACCCCGATGGGTAGCCCGGCGTTCACGGCCAGCACCCAGCGCTCGTCGGGCCAGTCGACGGCCAGGTCGGTCAGCACCGACACCCGGTAGGTGACGGGCTGACCGGGCAGCCCGGCGGCGATCGCCCCCGCAGAGGTGTAGGCCATCACGTGGGTGACCCCCTCGTGGTGGCCGGTCGGCCAGGCCACCGGCTCGGCGGGGGTCGCCGACGGCGGCACCGGCAGCAACAGCGCTCCGGTGGCGAGGGTGGTCAGGAATGCCACGGCGTCGTCGTTCTCGACCGCCGCCAGCAGCGCGTGTTCCGTGCTGGTACTCGGTTGCCAGCCGGTGGGCGGTAACGGGGTGGTCACCAGGTGCCGTCCTCGCGCACCCGGGCGGGCCGGCGGCCCAGCAGCAGGGTGCCGAGAGCCTCGTCGAGGCTCGCACCCAGGTACCAGTCGCCGGTGTGGTCCAGGACGAACACCCGGCCCTGCTCGTCGATGGCCAGGATGCCGGTGCCGTCGCCCTCCTCACCGAGGGGACTGAGGGGCACCCCGATGACCGTGGCCAACTCCGCCAGGGTGGCCACGGAGTGACGTACCCGGAAGGGATCGAGGTGGATCTCGCTCGGCGCGATTTGCTCGCCTTCGCCCGGTGGGCGAAGGCGCAGCCCGCCGAACTCGGCGTAGGCCTGCACGGCGGCAGCCGTCATGACGTGCTGGCGGCCGTCCGGGGTGGCGTCGGCGGCCAGGCGTACCGCCCATTCCCGGGCCCGGTTCTCGTCCCGCAGCTGGGGTGACCAGCCCGCCGTGGCGAGCAGCTCGGCCACCGGAGGTGGAAAGCGCTCGGTCATGTCAACGTCTCCATACCGAACCAGTCCAACAGGGCGGCGCACGATCGGCAGGGTGGCTGAGCCTCGCCATGACGCGGGTCGCCCTCCTCCCGTACCCGGGTGAGGTGCACCTTGGCCCCCCACAGCAGGGAGCGGGCCCGGGCGGAGTTCAGGGGCGGTCCGTCGGCCTCGGCGGCGTACAGCCGGTCGGAGATCAGCACCGGCTCCGCGCACCAGCCGGTGAACCGCTCCCGCTGCCCGACCGGCAGCTCGTCCAGGAATCGCCGGACCACCGGATGCAAGCGCGGAGCGACATCACCCCGCACCGAGGTGTGCGTGTGGACGGTCCCGTCGACCAGCAGTGCACCGGCCACCAGCGGAAGCATCCGCAGCTGGGTCATCCGTCCTCCCGCGGTCGACCGGGACCCCGGCACCACGAGCGGGCCGGGTCCACCCAGGGCAGCCTATCGAGCGGGCTCACCTTCGACCGGTGACCCGGTGCGGGGCTCCATGGCATGGTCCGCCTGGGATATCGTCGGCCAAGCCCCTCACCGTCGTACGAAGCCGGAGTCATGACGCGCACCCTTCTCGTCTCCCCGGATCAGCCCGGCGCCTACCCTTCCATCGGGGAGGCTCTGGCGGTGGCCGGTGACGACACGGTCGTCTCGGTCAGCCCCGGCACCTACTACGAGGCGCTGTTCGTCAACGACCGGGCGGTCACCGTCGTCGCCGCCCAGGGCGCGGGAACGGTCACCATCGACGCCTCCTCCGGCACGTACCCGACGGTGTCCTGCAACTCCGGTCGACTGGAGCTGCGCGACCTCATCCTCAAGGCCGGTGACGCGCCCGGGGTGGTGGGTGACCGGGCCAACCTGACCATGACCGGCTGTGAGCTGAGCGCCGGCTTCGGCGCGGCGATCCAGTTGGGTGGCCGGTCGGAGTTCACCCTGACCCGTTGCCGGGTCACCGGCGGACGGTACGGCCTGGTCGTCGAGGACTCCGACGGCACCGTGGAGGGGTGCGAGTTCACCGACCTCAGCGAGGACGGCATCATCGTGCGCATCGGGGCGGCCCCGACGATCAGCACCAGCACGGTGACCCGCTGCGGCAACCGGGGCATCTACGTCTACCAGTACGGCCGTCCGACGATCGAGGCCTGCGACATCTCGCAGACCGGTCATGCCGGGGTGGCGGTGGTGCACCAGAGCGCCCCCGTGCTGCGGCGCTGCCGGATCCGGGACACCCGAGGGCCGGCGATCTCCTTCGCCCGGGGCTGCCACGGCACGGTCGAGGAGTGCAGCACCGAGAACAACGCCCAGCCCGCGATCGAGATCGCCGAGGGGGCGACCCCGACCATCGTGGAGGGTACGGCGAGCCGGAAGGCGGCCTACGGCACGGACGCCGCCCGGGCGGCCACCCCCCAGGACACCGCCCGGGTGGACAAGCTGCTGGCCGAGCTGGAGCAGATGGTCGGCCTGGAGTCGGTGAAGGAGGAGGTCCGGGCCCTCATCGACGAGATCCAGGTCAACGAGTGGCGACGCAGCGCCGGGCTGCCGGTCGGTGCGGTCAGCCATCACCTCATCTTCGCGGGTGCCCCCGGTACCGGTAAGACCACTGTGGCCCGCATCTACGGTGACCTGCTCGCTGCGTTGGGCGCGCTGCCCGGTGGCGCCTTCCGCGAGGTCTCCCGCCGTGATCTGGTCGGTCAGTACATCGGCCACACCGCCGAGAAGACCGCCGCCGCCTTCGAGTTGGCGCGCGGGGGTGTGCTGTTCATCGACGAGGCGTACACCCTGTCCCGGTCCTCCGGCAGCGGCGGTGACTTCGGGCAGGAGGCCATCGACACCCTGGTCAAGCTGATGGAGGATCACCGCGACGAGATAGCGGTGATCGCCGCCGGTTACACCGGGGAGATGCTCCAGTTCCTGGACGCCAACCCCGGTCTGGCCTCCCGCTTCGCCAAGACCGTCGAGTTCGGCAACTACGCCCCGGAGCAGCTCGTCGTCATCGTGGAACGGATGGCCGGCGGCGACGAGTACCTCCTCGACGAGGGGGTCTCCGAGCTGCTGCGGGAGCACTTCGGCACGATCGAGCGGGATCAGAACTTCGGCAACGCGCGGGAGGCCCGCAAACTGTTCGAAGGTGTCCGCAAGGCGCAGGCGCAGCGGCTGCGTCAGTCCGGCCAGCGCCCCAGTCTCGATGAACTGCGTACGGTGACCGTTGCCGACGTGCGCGCCGCGATCGGGCGTTGATCATGCCGGGCCGGGCAGGGAGGGGCGCGCGGTGACACATCCGGGCGCGGCACGGCCGGGCGAACCGGGTTGGCAGCAGCACCCGGGCGTCGGAGCACCGCCACCACAGCGGGCGGCCCCAGGGCAGCAGGGCGTTCCACCCGCCCCCACGATCGGTGGGACCGCAGCAGGACAGGCTTGGGCCCCCCAGCGGGGGCAGGGGCGGGCCACGGTCGGCACGGTGCACAGCAGCCGGGCCGCCGTCGCCGCCCAGGCCGCGGCGACAGCACAGGCTGCGGCGCAGGCCACCGCGGCGGCGCAGGCCGCGCCGGCCGCCCGGTCGACGGACGCCGCCGCGTCGCTGGCCGAGGCGGCGGGCAGCGCCCAGGCCGCAGCCAGCTCCGCCCCGGCGGTACGCCCGTACCGGCGGCCGTTGCGCATCGGCGGCATCCATGTCGCCCAGTTGGTGGCCTGGCAGGCCGGCGCGGCTGCCGTACTGGCCGCCGCCGGCCAGGGCGTCCCCCTGGCCGTGGGGGTGACCGCTGCGGTGTTGCTGCTGCTCTCGCCGACCGTGCTGCGCTACCGGGGACGGTGGCTCTACCAGTGGTTGGCGGTCGGGTGGAGTTATCGGGGTCGACGCCGACAGCTGGCCGCCAACGGGTCGGACCCCCGGTGGCAGTTGCTGACCCACCTGGAGGACAGCGTGGAGCTGGCACAGGTCGAGATCGACGACCAGCCGGCGGTGCTGCTGACCCACCGGGGTGGGCTCAGCGCCGTACTGGAGGTCGATCCGACCGAGGGCGCGCTGCTCGTGGGCAGTCCGCAGGCCCTGCCGTCGCCGATGGCCCTGCTTCCGGCGGCCGATCCCCAGGCACCACCGGTGACGGTGCAGGTGTTGATCCAGGTCACCCCGGCACCCCGGGTCCGCGCGGCGGCGGTGGAACGGGCCTACCGTGAGCTGACCGAGGGGGCGGTGCCGGCCAGCCGGCAGGCGTGGGTGGTGCTCCAGGCCCCCCGTACCCCGGATTTTCACGCCGACCGTGACCTGCGTCCGGCGCTGACCGCGGCGATCCGCCGGACCCGACGCCAGCTTCGGCAGGATCGGGTGACCGCCCGCCTGCTCAACCGCGACGAGGTACTGGCGGCCGTCGCCAACCTGACCCATCTAACCGGTGAGCCGGTGGCGGGGGATCGTCCGCTGGCCCGGGAGAGTTGGCGCAGTTGGTCGGCGGAGGGCACCCCGCAGAGTTGCCACCGACTGGTGGACTGGCCCGACCGGGTCTGGGACGTGGATCCGCTGCTGCGCGGGCTGCCTGCGGCGGCTGCCGTGGTGTCGATCGCGGTGGCCCGGGAGGCCGGTCGCCAGGGTGCCGACAACGCCGTGGTGGAGGTGGCCTTCCGGTTGATCGGTACGGACGCCACCGCCCTGACCACCGCCGACACCGCCCTGCACGAGGCGATCCGGGGTCAGGGTGGTCGCCTGCAAAGACTCGACGGCGAACATGCCCACGGCGTCGCCGCCACCCTGCCGTTCGGAGGCTTCCTGCGGTGAACACTGTCGCTTTCCCGGGCAGCCGGATCGGCCTGCACCTCGCCGACGGGCCCACCGTGGCCCGGCTGAGCCTGGTCGCCGGGGGCGGCGGACTGGTGGTGGGCCGTAATCGCCAGCAGGAGCCGGTCGGCCTACGGCTGTTCCGGGCCGAGCCGACCCGGTTGATGCTGACCGGCGGGGTACGCGTCGCGGAACTGCTCAGCTTCCGCGCTTTGGCGCTGGGTGCCCGGCTGTTCATCCAGACCGCCAGGGAGCAGGAGTGGGACGCCTTCCTGCGCCGCTGCGTCATCGGCCGGGAGATCGCCTCCTTCCTGCCGCCGGGGGTGCCTCCACCCCTGCCGGCGACCCCGACCCAGCCGCAGCTCGTCGTGATCGATACCGGTCCGGTGACCGGGCCGGACACCAACCTGAGCGCACCCTGGCGGGCGACCCTGGTGGTCCGAGACGACCTGGCCGGCTGGGATGTCGAGGTGCTGGTCCGCAGCGACATCGTCGTGCTCCAGCGGCTCACCGCGCCGGAGGCGGCCACGGCGGCGAATGCCTTGGGCCTGGTCAGCGTGCAGAGCTGGTTCACCCAGCTCCACCCGGAGATGGTGGGTCTGATCACCAAGGGCAAGGTGCAGTGGGTGATGCTCAGCATGACCGGCACGGAGCGGCAACTGATCGGGCCGGTGGCCCGGGGCAGCTGAGCCACCGGGCGGGATCGGTCGTCCACATTCCACTCATCGAGGGCGATCACGCAGGCCAGTGCCGCCTCGACCGCCATCATGGTTCCGGATTAGGTACATCCGGTGGCTCCCGCATGGACATCTGCGCCGCTTATCCTCCACCGGTCTAACACCCTCGGAGGCCCCGCGGAGGCCCAGCAGATGCAGCTACGAAAAAGCAGGCGGCAACTCACGATTCCGGGCGTACTGGTCACCGCCACTGCGCTCTTATTGGGCAGCGGCACCACCGCTTTCGCCGCGCCCGCGTCAGCCACACCGTTCCTCAGCGAGATCCACTACGACAACGCCGGGACCGATGTCGGCGAGGCGATCGAGATCGAGGCGCCGGCCGGTTTCGACCTGACCGGCTGGCAGATCGTCCTCTACAACGGCGGAAACGGTACGGCGTACCACACCCGCACCCTGACCGGCGCGGTGCCGGAGTCCGGTGTGGTCGTCGCCGAGTACCCGGTCAACGGCATCCAGAACGGTGACCCCGACGGTGTCGCGCTGGTCTCGCCGAGCAACTCGGTCACCGAGTTCATCACCTACGGCGGCACCTTCACGGCGGTCGGCGGACCGGCCAACGGTCTGGTCGGCAGTGACATCGGGGTCAAGCAGTCCAGCAGCACCCCGGTCGGACACTCCCTTCAGAAGATCGACGGGGTCTGGAAGGTACCGGCACCGCACAGCTTCGGCGTCCGCAACACCGCCACCGGCCCGGGTCCGGGCGACCCGCCGATCGGCTGTGACATCGCGGTCGACCACACCATCGCCCAGGTTCAGGGGGCAGGCGAGGCCACCCCGGTGGCCGGTACCCGGGTCACCGTCGAGGGTGTCGTCACCGCCGACCACCGCACCGGTGGTTACAACGGGGTGTACGTGCAGACGGCCGGCAGCGGTGGGGACCGTCCGGTCACCGCCGGCACCGCCTCCGACGGCATCTTCGTCTACCTGACCACCAACACCGCCAACCACCCGGCGGTCACCATCGGCGACCGGGTCCGGGTCCGGGGTACGGCGAGTGAGTTCAACGGGCTCACCCAGCTCACCATCGCCGCCCGGGGCGACGTGCAGGTGTGCGAGCAGGGTGCACCGCTGCCCGCACCGGTCCCGGTGGAGCTTCCGCTCACCGACGATGCCCGCGAGTCGGTCGAGTCGATGCTGGTGGCCCCGGTCGGCGCGTACGCCGTCTCCGAGGTCTACAACACCAACCGCTACGGCGAGGTGGCCCTCGCCGCCGGTGACAAGCCGGCGCTGACCCCCACGGACGTGGCCCGCCCCGGCTCGGAGCAGGCCCGTCAGATCGCCGCGGACAACAAGGCCCGCCGGGTCCTGCTCGACGACGGCCGGACCACCAACCTGTCCACCGCCGGTCTGCTGCCGCCGTACGTGTCCAAGGACAGCCCGCTGCGGGTCGGCGACTCGGTCGAGGCCTTCGGGCCCTCGGTGCTGTCGTACGCCTTCAACGAGTGGCGTCTGCAGCCCACCCGCCCGGTCGACGCGGACACCCGCCCGGCCGACCGGACCACCTTCAAGGTCACCAACCCGCGTACCGCCGCCCCGGTCAACGTCGGCGGCGACCTGCGGGTGGCCAGCTTCAACGTGTTGAACTACTTCGTGCACTTCGGTGGCGACGCCCGTGGCGCAGCCAACGAGGCCGCGCTGGTCAAGCAGGAGGCGAAGATCGTCTCGGCGATCAGCGCCCTGGACGCCGACGTGGTCGCCCTTGAGGAGATCGAGAACTCGGTCCGGTTCAGCCCCTCGGACCCCCAGCGCGCCCTCAAGCGCCTGGTCGCGGCCCTGAACACCGCCGAGGGCGCGGGCACCTGGGACTACGTTCGCACCCCGACCGAACTGCCGGGCGCCGCCCAGCAGGACTTCATCACCACGGCGATCATCTTCAAGCCGGCCAAGGCGCAGCCCAAGGGGGCCTCGCGGTCGGTGAACGACGAGAGCGTCTGGTTCAACGCCCGCGAGCCGATCGCGCAGACCTTCACCGCCGGCCCGCTGGACTTCGTGGTGGTGGCCAACCACTTCAAGTCCAAGAGTGGTGCCGGGTCCGGCGACAACGCCGACACCGGTGACGGTCAGGGCGGCTGGAACGGTGACCGGGTCCGGCAGGCCACCGCGCTGGCCACTTTCGTCAACCAGGTCAAGACCGACAGCGGCACCGACAACGTGCTGCTGCTGGGTGACTTCAACGCGTACACCCAGGAGGACCCGATGCAGGTCCTCTACGGCCGGGACTACCGCAACCTGAACGACACCGGGAAGACCAGCTACGTCTTCAATGGTGAGTCCGGCTCCCTGGACCACGCGCTGGCCTCGCCGTCGCTGGCCGACCGGGTCACCGGGGTGGACGTGTGGCAGATCAACGCGGTCGAGTCGTACGCCTTCCAGTACGACGGCCTGGCCGCCTTCTACGCACCGGATCCCTTCCGGGCCAGCGACCACAACCCGCTGGTCGTCGGGATCAACACCGGGGCCAACCCGGTCGACCTGCAACTGTTGAGCATCAACGACTTCCACGGCCGGCTGGAGTCCCCGGCCACCGTGGGCGGTCAGCCGGCCGGTGGGGCGGCCCAGCTCGCCGGGCTGGTCAACCAGTTGCGGGCGCAGAACCCGAACACCGCCTTCGTGTCGGCGGGTGACAACATCGGCGCCTCCACCTTCATCTCGGCGATCGACGACGACAACCCGACAATCGACGCGTTGAACGCGGCCGGTCTGATCGCCTCGGCGGTCGGTAACCACGAGTTCGACAAGGGCATGGCCGACCTGACCGGTCGGGTCACCGAGCGGACGGACTTCCCGCTGCTGGGCGCCAACGTGTACCGGGACGACACCCGGGCGCTGCCGGCGTACTCGGTCAGCAGCATCGGTGGGGTCCGGGTCGGCTTCGTCGGTGTGGTCACCGAGCAGACCGGCTCGCTGGTCAGCCCGGACGGCATCGTCGGCATCACCTTCCGCGACCCGGTCGTCGAGGCCAACCTCGTAGCCGGTCAGCTCAAGGACGGCAACCCCGCCAACGGTGAGGCCGACGTGGTGGTGCTGCTGGCCCACGAGGGTGCCGCCACGGAGCACATCGACTCCCCCGAGGCGCTGGCCAACGACCCGGTCTTCGGCAGGTTCACCCGGGTCGACGCCACCATCGACGCCATCTTCAGCGGCCACACCCACCAGCCGTACGCCTTCGAGGTCCCGGTGCCTGGTACCGACAAGCTGCGTCCGGTGGTGCAGGCCGAGGACTACGGCAAGCGGCTGGGCAAGGTCACCCTGACCTTCGACCCGGAGTCGAACTCCGTCACCGCCGCCGACGCCTCGCTGGTCGACGTGGTCGGTGCGCCGCAGGACCCGACGGTGGCCGACATCGTGGCCGCCGCCAAGGTGCGGGCGCAGGAGCTGGGCCAGCGGAAGCTGGGCGAGATCACCGCCGACATCCGCCGGGCCTACACCGACGGCAACGAGGACCGGGGCAGGGAGTCGGCGCTTGGCAACTTCATCGCCGACGTGCAGCTCGCCGGCACCTCCGCCCCCGGCCGGGGTGGGGCCCAGATCGCCTTCATGAACCCGGGCGGTCTGCGGGCCGACCTGCTGTACCGGACCGACGGCACGGTGACCTACGCGGATGCCTTCTCCGTCCAGCCGTTCTCCAACGACGTGGTCACCAAGTCCTACACGGGTGCGGAGATCAAGCAGACGTTGGAGCAGCAGTGGCAGCCGACCGGAGCCTCCCGGCCGGTGCTGTGGCTGGGTGTGTCGGAGGGCTTCAGCTACACCTACGATCCGCAGGCCGAACGGGGCTCGCGGATCACCTCGATGCAGCTCGACGGCGTACCGATCGACCCGACGGCCACCTACCGGGTGACGGTGAACTCCTTCCTCGCCTCCGGTGGGGACAACTTCACCGCCCTGGGTGGGGGCACCGACCGGGCGACCACCGGCGACAACGACCTCACCATGTTGGTGAACTACCTCGCCGCGAACTCCCCGGTCACCGCCGACACCACCCCCCGCTCCAGCGTGGGGCAGGGTACTCCGGCGTGGGAGGTCGAGGTGCAGGCCCGCACCCAGTGCATCGGCAGCACCGCGTACGTCTCGGTCAGCGCCCGTAACGCCGACGAGGTGGCGCTGAGCTTCGAGCTGGTCACCTCGTACGGCTCGCGGGTCGTCGCCGAGGTCGCCCCGGGCAAGACGGCGTACCAGGCGTTCAACAGCCGGGCAAGGACCGTGTCGGCCGATGTCTCGACGGTGAAGATCACCGGTACGGTCAACGGCCAACCGGTGACCTCGCAGGTCTCCGCGGCGTACGCCGCGATCACCTGCGGCTAGTTTCCATCCCGGGTGGCGGCGTTCGGGGACGCCGCCACCCGTTCCCCTATACGACAGGCACAACGGAGCATCGAATGCACAGAAGCGACCACCGGCGACTGTTCGCCACCGTCGCGGCCAGCGCCTTCTTCGCCGGGTCGGTGGCGCTGGCCGCGCCGGCCTCGGCCGAGCCGATCGACAGCACGGATGTACGGGTGACCGTGGACATCGAGGAGGTCAAGGAGCCGGGTGTGCTGGCGATGTCCATCGCCGGTGACTCGGTGGCGTTGTCCGAGAACGGGTCGACGCTGCTGATCCGCCAGTTCACCGGCACCCTGCCCACGGTGACCGTCACGGACACCCGGACCCCGGACGAGGTGCCGGAGGGTGCCGCCTGGGCGGTGCTGGGTAACGCCACCGATTTCGTCGGGAACTCCGGCCAGGCCCCGATCAGCGCCGGGCACCTGGGCTGGAAGCCGGACCTGATCGACGGTGGGGACACCGGTCTGGTCAGCGCCGGTGAGGAGGTCGTGACCGTGGTCGACGAGCCGACTCAGCCGGGTAACAACGTGGGTCTGGTGGACCAGGAGTTGCTGGTCTCGACCTTCGACTCGGGTGCGGTGGCCGGTGGTGAGTACACCGTCGACGCGGATCTGTTCCTGCGTACTCCGGCGGATGTCGCCGCGGGTTCGTACACCTCGACCCTGACCCTGTCCCTGTTCGAGTGACATCTGCGGGGGAGCCACCGGTGTGGCTCCCCCGCCCGCTCCTGCTGTAAAGGAAGTCCGTGATGACCCGAACTCCGCTGCGAGTGCTGACCCGGCTGCTCGCCGTGCTGGCCGTGGTGCTGGCCCTCGTGCCGATCTCGTCGGCCGGCGCGATGGCGGAGCCGACCAGTCCCACGGTCACCTGGGCCGTCCAGCCGGCCGACCGCAACGGTCCGGACGGCCGCCGCTTCATCGAACGGACCCTCGACCCCGGTCAGGTCGTGACCGAACACCTGGCGGTCCGCAACTTCAGCGACTCGACCGTGGTCTTCTCCCTGAAGGCCGCCGACGGCTATCTCACCGACAAGGGTCGTTTCAACATGCTGCCCTCCCACGAGAAGTCCGTGGCCGGTGGCACCTGGATCACCGTGCAGGACAAGGTGACCGTCGAGGCCGGTGGCACGAAGGTGGTGCCGTTCACCATCACCGTGCCCGAAGACGTCACCCCCGGCGACCACCCGGCGGGCATCGCGGCGACCGTCACCAGCACCGGCGGCACGGTGGCCGTGGAGAGCCGGGTCGGGTTCCGGGTCATGCTGCGGGCCAGCGGTACGGTCACCGCCAGTGTGGCGCTCAGCGACCTCACCGCCACCTACACCCCCTCCTGGAACCCCTTCTCCGCCGGCTCCCTCAAGGTCGGCTACACCGCGACGAACGACGGCAACGTGGCCCTGACCGGCGCCGGCACGGTGCAGGTCGGGGAACTGTTCGGCCTGGTCGAGCAGAAGGGCTCGACCCAGGTCGCCGAGACCCTGCCCGGCGGCCAGCAGGTGGTCGACACCCAGATCGAGGGGGTCTGGGGGCTGGGTCGGCTCAAGACCACCGTCTCGGTCACCCCCGCTGTGCAGGGTGGCGACCCGACGGGCGCCGAGATCCGGCCCGGCACGGCTACCGTCACCACCTGGATCGTGCCCTGGCCGCAACTGGCGCTGCTGCTCCTGCTCGGCCTGCTGATCCTCGCCTACCGGCTCATCACCCAGCGTCGTCGGCGGCGGCTGGCGCAGCTGCTCGCCACCGCCCGGGAAGAGGGCCGGGCGGAGGGCCGCCGGACCACCCCGGTCGGCTGAGCTGTGTCTCAGCCGGCGCGGAACACGATGGTGTAGCTGAACGAGGTGCCGTCGACCTGGTACGCGTAGCAGCCGGGCCCACCAACAGTGGTGGTGCCCGGCAGGTCGGCGTCCGGCCCGGTCAGCACGGCATGGTGGCCGCCGTGACGGGGCTCGCCGAGGTAGGAGAACTCGGCCGAGGCGTCACCCGGTGCGTCGATCCGCCCCGCCCGTACCAGCACCGGGCCGGTGTAGCCGACGGCCAGCCAGCGCATCTTCACCGTGTAGCTGCCGTCGGCCTGCCGGTCGCTGGGACGCAGCGGCAGGGCGTCCTCGACGAAGTAGTCGGCGACCGGGTAGAGCGGGCCCGTCCCCAGCACCCGCCGGGCCTGGTCCGGGTTGCTCCAGCGCTGCGGTTCGGGGGCCGGGCAGGTGCCGTCGGGGGCCACGTCGGGCAGTCGCAGTGGTGGGACGGCGAGGTCGCCCGGGGATGCCGACGGGGAGGGAGCCGTCGGTGCGGCAGAGGGGGCGTCCGCCGGCGCGCGGTCACAGCCGACAAGCGTCGACCCGAGCGCCACGAGAGTCAGCATCCGTACCAGCCGCGCCATCTTCACAGTGTCGACTGTTGTCGGTGTTTCCCGCCGCCCCAGGGGCACGGCCCGGTCAACCGGTGACGCGTAGGTGCATCCGGCGGCGCGATCTGGCCGACAGCACGGCCGGGGTCAGGCGGTCAGGGTGGAGACCGCGGTGGTGAAGTCGGTCCACTCGCTCCAGTTGGTGCCGTCCCCGACCCGGTAGGTGTACCGGGTGTCCGGCTTCAGGTTGGTGAACTCGGCCGGTGTTGGCTCTTCCGTCACCGCAGCGACACCCGCAGGTGGCTCGCCGGCAGGGATCGCGTTCCTACCATCGACGCGCTATGACCAACCAGGACACTGACACCGGCCCGGCTCCGCGCCGCTCGCTGCGGGGCGTCATCGCCCTGCTCTGCACGGTGGGACTGCTGGCCACCATGACCGGCAGCGCCCTGTCGGCCCCCGCCGTGGTCAAGGACGAAACCTTCCTCAACGCGCAGACCCCGGGCATCCTCGGCATCGAGGGCGGCGAGTGCTTCGACGACCCGACCCACCTGCCGGAGGCGGGCGGGGTCGTCGTCCGCTACCGGCCCTGCGCCCTCAGCGCGGACAATCAGGCGTACGGCTTCGTGCACGCCGAGGACGACGGGCCCTGGGATCCGGCGGCGCTGCGCGACTTCGCCTGGTCGGCCTGTCGGCAGCTGTTCACCCAGACCTGACCGCAGGACACCGGCCAGGGCCTGCGCTTCTACCCGGTACTGCCGACAATCGAGGCCTGGGCCGACGGCGACCGGGAGGTGATGTGCGTGGTCTACCGCTTCGGTGGGCGGCTATCCGGCTCGATGCTGCCCAGGTGGTGACGGTCCGACCGCGCCGGGTGGCGGCTTGTCGCGGTGCCTGCCGGGCTTGCAGCCGGCAAAAGTGCCAGCCGGGTCACGCAGGGAGTTCAAGGTCGGGCCGAGGTAGTCACGATGCCAGAGCGCCGGGCCGGTAAGGGCGCTTCCCGGGCCGGTCAACTCCTGCCAGGCCAGATACAGCCCATGCAACTGGTTGACCGCCTCGGGGTGCAGCCACCACCGGGTGCACCAGGGCGCCGCCGACGTCACCTCACCCACATAGGTCGGAACCAGCAGCTGATGCACCCACCGCATCAGGGCTTGCTGGGCCGCCAACCGTCGGCGCCCCTCCAGATAGGGCATGAATTCCGGAGCGACCGGCTCGTCGACAAAGACAGGAAGAGGTTCTTCCAGCGGCGGTTCGTCGTCGTCCGGATCGAATTCCGACGTGACATCGCCCGCCTTCCCGGTCGCGATCATCCTGAGGCTCACCTTTCCACTTCATCCCTGCCCGGCCGGGGCGGGGCTCCGGCCGGGCAGGTCGGCGACTGTCAACGCTTCCGCTTGGCATCTTTCAGGGCGTCCTGCATGCGGTGAACGGGACCGCGATACGAGCGATCGACGCTGCGGTGCTCCGCGGTCCCCGAGACGCGCGGCTCCCTGATCGTTGACCGCAGATTCCTGAGAAACTTGTACGACCGAGTGTTGTCGCGGCTCGCCTTACCCATTTCTTTGTTGAATTTTTCGGACAGTTCGTTGACGACTGTGGGGTACTCGACGAGCGTGCCCTGCCCCAGGGCGTAGTTCACCCCATCCGCGATCTTTCCATACATTTTGGCAGTGATTCGGTCCTTCTTCAGATCGCGTTCAGCCTCCTTGAGCAACTTATCCATGTTGGCTTCCATCGCTTCTCGCTGCCGATTCACCGACTCGCCTTGAGCATCCTGGGTGGTATTCGGAATGTTGACGTTCCACATGGCCTCGCCGTCATTCGAGTACGACATGTCGTTACCCGCGTGGGTGCCCTCGTGAGCAACCATCTCCTCCGCGGTCATGCCATTGTCGGTCATCCACTGCACGTTGTAGCTGGTCTGGTAGCCGTCGCCGTCACGTCCCGTTTGAGGCGCCTGATAGTCACTGGTCTGATTGAACGTCAGGTGGGCGAGCGATGCCTCGATGAAGTCCCGCTCATCATCCATGCCGCTACTCGCGGAACTGTTGGGCGAGTAGCGGCCGCCCGCTTCCTGGACAGCCTGCTCGGTCCGGCGCCTACCGTGTCCACCTTGGTCCACTGTTCCCACCTTGCGAAGGGGCGGTCCGCGAATGGGCCGCCGGCTGGCCGCTTCAACGGCTGGCCCTTGCCGGCGGTTCACGGGTTTCCGATATTCCGGCTTTGCCCGTTGGTGCAGATACTGGCGTGCTGGGAGACCGCGTCAATGACGCTCCCGTACCGCAAGCGTTCAGCCAGACTTGTTCACCAGGCCCGACTCGTAGGCAGCGATCACGGCCTGCACGCGGTCGCGGCAGCCGAGTTTGCGCAGCACCTCGGAGACATGGGTCTTGACGGTCTCGTCTCCGATGCCGAGGTCCGCGGCCACCTCGGCGTTGGATCGACCCCGGGCGACAGCGAGCAACACCTCCCGCTCCCTCGGAGTGAGGGTCGCGATCCGCTCAGCCCAAGGCCCGGTCAACCCCGGCGCCCCGGCCTCGACAATCTCCCCCGACCCGGCCGACGCCACCGAAGTTGCGGCCCCGGCCGACGGTGCAGATGAGGGGGCGGTCGATCCGACTTGAGCGGTGCGACGTCGGCGCAGTACGGCGGCGAACAGCACCACGGCGCCCACCGCACCCAGGTAGAACGCCAGGTAGCTCAGGCGGATCCGGTCCATCCATCGATCCGGCTCACCGGGGAGCAGGTTGACCGGCCCGACCAGCGGCACGTGCCAGTACATCTCGCTGGTGCAGTACAGCACGGCCAGGGTGACCGCGAGCGCTGCCAGGGCTAGGGCGAGCCTGCGGGCACCCCCGTAGACGGCGATCCCGAGCACCGCCAGCGCGGCCAGCCACCAGCCCCAGGCGACCACCCCGAGCAGCGGCGACAGCACCCAGGGGACAGCCGTCAACGCGCAGGCCACCTTCAGTCGGTACCGGGAGGAGGCGACCGCCGCGATCGCCGCCAGGTTGGCGATCCCCAACCCGAGCCGGGCCGGATCGATGAGCCAGGTGCTGGAACCCTCGTACAGGGCGTCCACCCCCCACCACGGGGTGCCCAGCAACACCGTGCCCACCACCGCGGCGAGCACCAGCGGCACGACCCCCCGGGCCACCCCGCCGCGCAGGTCCGGAGCGGCCAGATTGGTAGATGTCAGTTCCGGATTCGCCATGCCGCGAGCATGTCAGCCGCCGCTCGCCGGACGCCTCCCCGAGAGGCGGGAAATCAAGGTTCGATCATCTCCCCCGTCCGGGGGAGACCGCCGCCTTCACCGCCGTTGACCTGGGCAAGGAGGCCGGCAGCCGCGGTGGTCACGCTCCCGGCATTCCTCCTGGCCGATTTTCGCTCGACCGCACTTCCCGGCGGCTTACCGTCAGGATCAGCCGTTGTTCCGCGAGCGCCTGTTCGCTGACCTCGAGGCGAGGGGGAGGCATGACGTCGCACCGTGCGGGTCATCGAAGGCGTCGACCGGGAGCGTGGCGGCCCGCCGGTCCACGGCCCCCCGCCACCGGTCTCCACCCCCCGCGCCGCTGATGTGCGGGATCAGTGGGGAGGCGAGGTTCGACGGTACGACCCCGGACGCCGCCGCGGTGACCCGGATGACGGAGGCGATGCGGTCCCGGGGGCCGGACGGTACGGGCCGGTGGAGCGAGGACTGGGTGACCCTGGGGCATCGACGGCTGACCATCATCGACCTGTCCGAGGCCGGCAGTCAGCCGATGGTGCGGGAGGATCTGGCCCTCGCCCTGGTCTTCAACGGCTGCATCTACAACTACCCCCAGCTACGCGAGGAGTTGCGGGCCGCCGGTCACACCTTCCGCTCCACAAGCGACACCGAGGTGATCCTGGTGGCGTACGCCCAGTGGGGCGAGGACTTCGTCGACCATCTGGTCGGCATGTTCGCCGTCGGCCTGGTCGACCGGGCTCGGCGTCGGCTGGTGCTGGCCCGTGACCGGCTCGGCATCAAACCCCTCTACCTGGCCGAGACGGCGGGTCGGCTGCGGTTCGCCTCCACCCTGCCGGCACTGCTGGCCGCCGGGGAGGTGGACACCGAGGTCGACCCGGTGGCGTTGCACCACTACCTGTCCTGGCACTCGATCGTGCCCGCGCCCCGGACCATCCTGCGCGGGGTGCGGAAGCTGCCACCGGCGACCGTACGGGTCGTCGAGGCCGACGGACGCAGCCGGGAACGGGTCTACTGGCGACCCGACTATCTCCGCCGACCCGCGCACACCGGGTGGGCGGCCCGGGACTGGCAGGAGGCGATCGGCGAGGCCCTGCGTACGGCCGTGGCCCGGCGGCTGGTCGCCGACGTGCCGGTCGGGGTGCTGCTCTCCGGCGGGCTGGACTCCAGTCTCATCGTGGCGCTGCTGGCCGAGGCGGGGCAGGAACACCTGCGCACCTTCAGCATCGGCTTCGACAGTCGCGGCGGCGAGGCCGGCGACGAGTTCCACTACTCCGACCTGGTGGCCCGCGCCTTCGACACCGACCATCAACGCCTGCAACTGGCCGACGACGACCTGGTGCCGGCGGTACGCCGGACGGTCGAGGCGATGACCGAGCCGATGGGCAGCCACGACGTGGTCGCCTTCCATCTGCTCTCCGAGCAGGTCGCGCGGCACGTCAAGGTGGCGCAGTCCGGGCAGGGGGCGGACGAGGTGTTCGCCGGGTACGCCTATCACCAGCCCTTCGCCGAACTGCCCCGGGATCGGGCCGCGGCAGCCTTCGCGGAGGCCTTCTTCGACCACGAACACGCGGAACTGGCCGAGGTCGTCGGCTCCGCGTACGCCTTGGCCGGTGATGCCAGCGGCGACCTGGTCCACGCGGATCTGACCGCGCCCGGCGCGGACACCGCGTTGGACGCCGTCCTACGCCTGGACACCCATCTGATGCTGCCCGACGATCCGGTGAAACGGGTCGACAGCATGAGCATGGCCTGGGGGTTGGAGGTACGCACTCCCTTCCTCGATCAGGACCTGGTCACCCTGGCCGCCGCCTGCCCGCCGGAGCACAAGGTCGCCCAGGGCGGCAAGGGGGTGCTCAAGGAGGTGGCCCGTCAGGTCCTGCCGACGGAGGTGATCGACCGGCCGAAGGGCTACTTCCCGGTGCCCGCACTGCGCAATGTCGACGGGCCGGTCCGCGAACTGGTCGTCGAGGCGTTGCGGGCCCCGGCCGCACGGGAGCGTGCCCTGTTCCGGCCCGAGTACGTCGAACGGCTGCTCGCCGACCCACAGGCGGCACAGGCGGCGGCCGGCAGCAACAAGCTGTGGCAACTCGGCCTGCTGGAACTCTGGCTCCAAACCCATGGCGTCCGGTAGCGCAGGGGTCGGGCCGACCCGGCTGACCCTGGGTGTGGAGGAGGAGTTCCTGCTGCTGAATCCGGACACCGGGGAGAGCATGCCGGTGGCCGAGCAGGTGCTGGCCTCCCTGTCCGGCACCGCCCGTACCCAGAGCCGGCAGGAGTTCCGGCACAGCATGTTGGAGATGGTCACCCCGGTCTGCGTCGATCTCGGGCAGCTGCGCGACCATCTGATCACCCTGCGCCGGGCCGCCGCCGAGGCCGCTGAGGCGGCCGGCGCACGACTGGTGGCGGTGGGCGCGACCCCGGTGTTCGAGGCCCATCTCACCGTGCCGGACGAGCAGCGGTACCACGCGATGTCCCGCCGTTTCGGGCCGGTCGCGCACGATCCCGCGGTGTGCGGCTGTCATGTGCACGTCGGAGTGCCGGACCGGGAGCTGGCCGTGCAGGTGTGCAACCACCTGCGGCCGTGGCTGCCGGTGGTGCAGGCGCTCACCGCCAACTCGCCGCTGTACGACGGACGGGACACCGGCCACGACAGTTGGCGGTCCATGCAGCTGGAACGCTGGCCGAGCATCGGGCCCACCCCGCATTTCGAGTCGGTCGCCGACTACGACGCCACCGTGCAGGAGTTGATCACCGCCGGGATCATGCTCGATGCCGCGATGGTCTACTGGTACGCCCGCCCGTCGGCCGCGTTCCCCACGGTCGAGGTCCGGGTCGGCGACGTCTGCCCCTGCGTGGACGACACCGTCCTGGTCGCGGCCCTGGTCCGGGCGCTCGTCACCACGATGATCGACCGGGTACGCGACGGGGTGCGGCCCGTCCGGATCCGGGACTGTCTGGTCGCGGCCGCGCACTGGCGGGCCGCCCATGACGGAGTCAACGGAGTGCTCGTCGACCTGTGCAACGGCGGCGCCCGACCCGCCTGGGAGCTGGTCGACGAGCTGGTCGACACGGTCACCCCCGCGCTGACCCGCCACGACGATCTAGACCTGGTGCTCCGGCAGATCGACCGGTTGCGTCGGGAGGGCACCGGCGCCACCCGGCAACGTCGGGTGCTGGCCGGCACCGACGGCGACGTCCAGGCCGTGCTGCGACACCTGATCGCCCAGACCGTGGCGGGCTGACCGGCCCGGGTTGGCCCCGGCGGGCCACCGGTTGGCCCGGCGGGGTCGCCGGAGCGGGAAGTGACCTCGAACAGTGTTTCGACGACGAGGAGGACGCGTGTTCAGCCACACCAAGAACCTTCAGTTCGAGGCCAAACCGGACGGCCCCGACGCCGCGTTCGCCCGCCGGCTCCAGGAAGTCCTGGGCGGCAAATGGGGCGAGATGACCGTCGCCAACCAGTACCTCTTCCAGGGCTGGAACTGCCGGCTCCCCGGAAAGTACAAGGACCTGCTCCTCGATGCCGGCACCGAGGAGATGGGCCATGTCGAGATGATCGCCACGATGATCACCCGATTGCTGGAACATGCGCCGCTGTCCCTGCAGGAGGCGGCCGAGGGCAACCCGATGGTGGGGGCGATCTACGGGGGCTCCAACCCGGCGCACTTCATCCACGGCGGCGGTGGCGCGATGCCGGTGGACAGCGTCGGGGTGCCGTGGAACGGCAACTACGTCACCGCCAGCGGCAAC
Source organism: Micromonospora sp. DT229 (assembly GCF_049844505.1). Lineage (NCBI taxonomy): Bacteria > Bacillati > Actinomycetota > Actinomycetes > Micromonosporales > Micromonosporaceae > Micromonospora > Micromonospora sp. DT229. Next base: position 53,183 of record NZ_JBNCLD010000028.1, read on the forward strand.
CTGATGGCGGACTTCCAGCTCAATGTCACCGCCGAGGCCCAGGGCCGGCTTCAGGTCTCCCGCCTGTTCAAACATGACCGACGACCCCGGGGTCAAGCAGATGCTGCGATTCCTGCTGGCCCGCGACACGATGCACCAGAACATGTGGATGGCGGCCATCGAGCAGCTCAAGGAGGACGGGCTGGAGGGGATGCCGGTGCCGGACGCCTTCCCCGACTCCACGGAGTTCAGCGAGGAGTTCAGCTACACGTACCTCGACTTCTCCCCGACGGGGATGCCGCACAGGGTCGCTGGGCCGCCGGACCGGCACCGGACGGCAAGGGAGAGTTCCGGTACGACAAGACACCCCGCGCACACGCCCCGGAGCCGGTCCTGCCGCCGGGAGACCCTCGGCTGTACGGCACCGACCCGGGGCTGGTGCAGGGGGTGGTCAACAAGGTCAAGAGCAAGGTCACCTGACCGTGTCGGGCGGGCCCGGCCTGCGCCGAGCCCGCCCGTCCCCAGGTCATCCCCAGGGCTGTGTACCCGTCAGCGTTGCAGGGTCAGTACGCCCGGTCGGTAGGGCAGCAGGCCGTAGTCGCCGCCCGAGTTGGGGGCTCGGCCCTGGTAGAGCAGTTGCAGGTTGCAGGGGTCGATGGTCATGGTCTGGTCGGCGTTGCTGCG